>CAZTAL010000046.1:0-13842 GCA_964611525.1 uncultured Prolixibacteraceae bacterium | reverse complement strand
TTGAAACTGTAAAATAATAATAGTTTATTTGTATATATTTAAAATTCAGGAATTAACCCTGAAATTATAAAATTATTCAACAAAATAAATAAAAATTTTAAACTTATTCAGTTATGTCAAAGATTAAAATAGGAATTAATGGTTTCGGTCGTATCGGAAGACTTGTTTTCCGAGCCGCTACTTCAAATCAAAATGTGGAAATTGTCGGTATTAACGATCTTATAGATGTGGACTACATAGCCTACATGCTTAAATATGATTCCACTCACGGACGTTTTAAAGGTGATGTTTCAGTTGAAAATGGAATGCTTGTAGTCAACGGAAAAAAGATACGGGTTACTTCGGAGCCAAAACCTGCCGATCTGAAATGGGATGAAGTAGGTGCTGAATACGTGGTTGAATCTACCGGACTGTTTCTTACAAAAGAGAAAGCCCATGGCCATATTGATGCCGGTGCAAAAAAGGTGGTAATGTCGGCACCCTCAAAAGATGATACTCCTATGTTCGTTATGGGAGTTAACCAGGAAAGTTACAATAATGACATGACTTTCGTTTCTAATGCTTCCTGCACTACCAACTGTCTGGCGCCTGTAGCTAAAGTGCTAAATGATAATTATGGAATTATCGAAGGACTAATGACGACAATTCATTCAGTAACCGCTACCCAAAAAACCGTTGACGGTCCCTCGCAAAAAGACTGGCGCGGTGGTCGTGGAGCATCACAAAACATAATTCCTTCTTCAACAGGCGCGGCTAAAGCCGTTGGTAAAGTAATTCCGGAACTAAACGGGAAACTGACAGGTATGGCTTTACGGATACCCACCCCCAACGTATCAGTGGTTGACCTCACTGCAAGGCTCAGAAAAGGTGCTTCTTATGAAAAAATATGTACAGCTATGAAAAAAGCTTCCGAAGGCGAACTTAAAGGAATTCTGGGATATACCGAAGATCCTGTTGTATCAACCGACTTCATGGGTGATTCCCGGGCATCTATATTTGATGCAGGCGCAGGTATTGGATTAAATGACAACTTTGTAAAAGTAGTTGCATGGTACGATAATGAATGGGGTTACTCCACAAAAGTACTTGCCCTTATTGAATACATGGATTCAGTAAAATAATAATTCATATATATAATATGGTATAAAAGGGTGTCTTCGACATCCTTTTTTTAATTTAATTTGACGAACAAAAGACGTATTTGTTCAATAATTTTCAGCTCTTAATATTTTTTAACATTTTTTAATTGCGCAAAAAAACAGTTCTGAAATCAGCTTTTCAAAAAATTAATCTTGTACTAAAAAGGTTATAAATCAGTTTTTTGAATCCTCATAAAAAAATATTAAATAAAATTGACAATCATTTCTCATAAATTTTATCGAACAAAACCAAATATTTATTCTTGCATTTTGCAAAAAATACATTATAACTTTGATATGAGATATATAATTATAAGGTAATATGATTTATCGTTTAAAAATCACTTCTCAGGAATCAAAAAATTTCCTACTGGAAGTGGAACTAGACGGGAGACAATCATTTTTTGATCTCCACGCCCTGATACAAAAAAGTACAGGATATGAATCATACCAACTGGCATCTTTTTTCCTTTCAGATGACGGTCGAAGGAAAACAAAGGAAATATCTATGCTGGATCAGGGACTTGAAGGAGGTGTATATTTTATTATGCAGAAAACAAGACTCTCTGATTTATTAATATCAAAAGGTCAAAAGCTTATTTACACTTTTGATTTTTTAAATGACAGGTCATTTTATATAGAACTAACTGAAATTGATATGGGGAAAAATCTCAAAGAACCTTTGATTACCCGTAATCAGGGTAATCCCCCGTTACAAGTTCTTGGTGAAGAAAAGGATGAAAAGAATTCAGCCAAACTTCAGGAAGAAGAGATTTTTATGGATTTCGGAGTATTGGATGATTACAACGAACTTTTCGGGGAGATGGAAGACTTTTAAGTTTTTTCGGGCTTAAAAAACATGCATTCAAAAAAATTTCACACCGAAATAGTATCGGCAGATTCACGCCAAATTTACCGGGAACTTAATATTGGAACAGATATTCCTACAAAAAAAACTCGATGCCGTAAAACATCATTTCATTTTGATGAAATAATTGAATTTATTAACACCAGTATCTAATTATGGAGAATTGCACCAGCATAGTTATCCCAGCTCATCTTTTCCGAAAATTCTTTAACATTGTCAGGATCAATCGGTTGTTCAATAATTTTCTCCATAGCTGAGGCCATCGATTCAATATTTCCGGGTTCGGCAAGATAACCATTATACCCTTCTTTTACTGTTTCAGGGAAATGCCCGACAGCAGTGGCAAGAACAGGAACTTTAAAATTACAGGCAATCGACTCTACTCCTGAAGGAGTGGCATACAAATAATACAATATAATAGCGTTACTTACCTGAAAATATTTATGAACATCTTCATTGGGAACAAAATCATTGACTACAAAAACTTTGTCCCTTATACCCAACTGATCGATCAACTCCAGGGGACAGTAATTCTTTTCATCATCTTCCTTTTTTAATATGATCGATTTGGCAATATTAAAAATAAAATGCTTGATCCGTGTAGAAAATTTTTTATTATCAAGTGTTTGCCAAAAAGATTCACCAACAATCATCAATGAAATATCATTCCTCTTTTCCGCAAGCCTTGCAAAAGCTTTTATGGCGTTGTGAAGACCTTTATACTTACGAATAAATCCGAAAAATAAAAATGCATATTTACGTATTCCCCATTCCTCTTTTTGTTTTTCAATATCAAATTCAGGATCCGGCTGGAACATCTTATATACTGGATGGTACAATTTTATTATTTGTGTTTTGTCCCCCGAAATAATTTTTTGATGTTCCGTCACGTAAAAAAATAATTTACGTGGAAAGAGATTTTCTAATTCACGCCCGGTTTTTAAGGAATGTACAATGAATGAATCGGCCTTTGATAATCCATATTTCGTAAAAATTTTATCAATTTTGCTGTCTTCTTTCTGAATTACAAAATGAAGGTCAAAAATGATTTCAATATCACTTTTACGTTTCAGCAACCTGACAATATGCCCAATAGGCAATCCCTGGACAGCAATTGACCATTGAAAAACCACTTTAGAAGGATTTATTCTGCGAATAACGGAAGCAGTTTTTCTCCAACTAAGGGGATTGTTATAGTTTGTAATATAATGTACCCTTATATTTGTCCTATCCAGTAAATCGGTTTTGCTTTTACGGTCAATAAAATCACGGGGAATAATTGACGGATACTGGTGGGTCCATGAAACAATATGCACTTCAACATCTTTTTTCAGGTCAAGAGCTTTTGCCAAAGAGGTATTATAATTTGCCAATCCCCCTTTAAACACTGGCCCTGCACCGAAACAAACAATTTTCTCCATTTTGTTAGCTTTCACTGTTCAGCCGCTTAACGGCAGCATTATATACTCGCTCCATTCCCTCTTCCACAGAGATCTTCGGTTTCCATCCGAATTTTTTTGACACTAAATCCATATCGGCATAACGGGAATGAACGCCTACGGGTTTTTCAAGCAACTGTTTAATGCGGGGTTTATATCCTGCTATTTTGCAAAATATCCCAATAATCTCAATAAATGAGAGCAACCTTCCGGAGCCAATATTATAGGCAGAACCGTCGGACACATTATCCATCAAAATCTGAATAAAGTCAATAACATCATCAATATGTACGAAGTCGCGCCCCTGCTTCCCTGTGCCCCACACTTCAAAAGGATCCTCTTTCCTTGCTGCACGTGCTGCAATGGCGGGTATAGGATATGAAAGATCCTGATCTTCGCCGTAACCTGAAAACGGCCTTATGCAAACAATGGGAACACCGTAATGCAGGGCGGCAATCTGTGCAAGAAATTCACCGGTTAATTTTGACCAGCCATAAGTCATATCAGGAGTACCAAGGTTACCGTTGAAGTCAATATCACCCTCCTTTAAGGCAACCGCTCCTTTTGTTGTCTGCAAATTTACGGGATATGCCGCACTGGAGCTGGGATAAAGCACCCGGCCAGGTTTATGACGGGTCACCCAATAAAAAAATTCTGCATCGATAGAAAGGTCAAGAGCCACCATCATAGGATCGCCATCAATTTTGGCTCTTCCTCCCACAATAGCTGCAAAGTGATAAACATCGCCAAACCTTTCGAAATCAAGATTATATTTTTCCTGTAAAAACCGGGGGTTTTCACGTAAATAAAAAAGAAAATTCCGGAAATCGCCTTTCCAGAAAAGCAATCTTTCATCGATGCCTATTAATTCAAGATCATTATACATTTTAGATGAAAAATCCGGAAGCCAACAGGAAGGATGAGTACCTGTCGACAAATCATCCACCATAAAAATATGATCACCGGTTGTCTCAAGTAACCTTTTAACCATGTTGCGTCCTACAAAACCGCAACCACCTGATACCAAATGAATTTTCATGTGTTTAAAATTTTATTATTATTGTAGTTAAATTAAAAAAATTGAGAACGTATTTTACAGCCTCGCTCTCATATGAACTTTTTAATCACCAGTATTCACGAAATTTTTTGATCAAAATAGTCCATTTTTATTTCATATATAAACTTTCTTATCCGCAATTATTAAATCAGGCATGATACAAATATCACATATGAGCATTTTAAAAGTTCTTCAAGATTATAATACCGAAAGTCAATTATTAAAAGGCATTGTACTATTTTTCAACAACATAAAATTATTGCCAATATCAGGAAAATAAAATTAAAAGCAAACAATTTTAACCTATAAAACTAACATTACTGCAAATTTGGAAAATAAAATTCCTGATGAAAATCATGGTGCAATAATTGCATGCAAAAATTTTAAAGGAATTTAAATTTAAATAAATAAGAAAGAAATATATATTGCATTTTTGTAAGATTTTGATTTGAAAGAAACCAAAAAGTTAAAAACTTTGAATCATAAAAAGATTGTAATTAGCAGTAATAAACTTAAGTAAAAAGATTAAAGGTGCAGCACTTTACAAAAGCAGAAATAAGGCAGATTGAAGACCGATATCAGGATTTTTTAAATGTTATACGGGATAAGTTTGACGAAGGACGCCTCATGCGGATTGAAAAGGCTTTCCGGTTTTCCAATGCAGCACATGACGGTATTAAAAGAAAATCGGGCGAGCCTTTTATAATCCATCCTCTTGCGGTCGCCAGCATCGTTGCTAAAGACCTGGGACTCGGTGCTACATCCATTTCAGCAGCCATTTTACATGACGTTGTTGAAGATACTGAATATTCTGTAGAGGATATAAAAAACATGTTCGGAGAAAAGGTTGCAAGGATTGTTGACGGACTTACCAAACTATCGGGTGACTTCGATTCCATGCAGGCATTGACATTAAAAAAAATACTAATGACCCTTTCCGAAGATATAAGGGTTATTCTGATAAAAATTGCCGACCGCCTGCATAATATGCGGACACTTGATTCACTGATGCCCAACAAAAAAGTAAAAATAGCTGGTGAAACCCTATACCTTTATGCCCCCCTGGCTCACCGTCTTGGCCTTTATGCCATTAAGAACGAATTAGAAGAACTCAGTTTTAAATACAAACAACCGGAAGAATACAGCCGGGTATTATATATGCTGCATAACCAGGAAGAAAAACGAAATTATCTTGTAAAAGAGTTCATAAGACCTATCAAAGAGAAGCTAGAATCAGAAAATATTGAGAGTACCGTTACACATCGCTTAAAGTCGACCTATTCCATCTGGCAAAAGATGCAAAAAAAAGGTGTAGAGTTCAATGAAATATATGACATACTTGCAGTCAGAATAGTTATTAAAGCTAAACAGGAAATTTCTGAAAAACGTCAATGCTTCGATGTTCTCTCGCTGGTTACAGACATTTATAAACCACGTCCCGACAGAATACGCGACTGGATTACCATGCCTAAAGCCAATGGGTACGAATCATTGCATGTTACTGTTATGGGACCTCAGGGTAAATGGGTAGAAGTACAAATACGAACTGAACGCATGGACAGAATTGCAGAATATGGATTCGCTGCTCATTACCGGTATAAAGATATAAGTACTTTCGAAAATGAACTGGATAGCTGGATAGAACGGATAAGAGATCATTTGAAAGCTCCCGACTCCGATACATTCGAATTCCTCGATGATTTCAAATTGAATTTATATGCTACGGAAATAAACCTTTTTACCCCGAAAGGAGATATGATTGAATTGCCGCAGGGATCAACAGTCATAGATTTTGCTTACGAAATACATACCGATCTTGGCAATAAATGTATAGGAGCTAAAATTAACCTTAAGCTGGCTCCAATCAGCCATGTTCTCAAAAATGGCGACCAGGTAGAGATACTTACTTCCAAAAACCAGTCGCCTAAACTCGAATGGTTAAAATTTGCCACTACTACAAAAGCCCGGTCAAAAATTAAAAATGCTTTCAAGCTGGAAAAAAAGAAGCATATTGAAAAAGGCAAAGAGATAGTTGAAAAGGCAATGAAACAGGCTAGAGCTCCATTGACAGCAAATAACCTAAAAAAAATCATCGCTCACTTTAATCTCAATAATAAAGAACAATTATACTCAGAGGTAGGAATGAAATTTCTCGAATTGGGCGATCTGAAGGAAATTATCGGCAAAAAATCACCGAACAAACTGATAAAATATTGGAATATCACATTTAGTCGTAAAAAAAAGGAAAAGGAAGAAGAAAAACAGGAACTATCAAACAAAAAAAATAGAAAAAAAATTGATAAGGGTGAACCCTTTCTGCTTAGAGAAAATCAGGACAATGTGACCTATTCACTGGCTAAGTGCTGTAATCCTATTCCGGGCGATGAAGTCCTTGGTTACCGTACCACAGATGATCATATAATTATTCACAAGAAAAATTGCAAGGAGGTTGAAAAATTTCTTTCCAGTCAGGGTAACAGGATCATAGCAGCCGAATGGACCCGTTTTAAAAAACAATCATATCTTACCAGGCTTCGCCTTGAAGGTTTCGACAGAATTGGAATTGTCAACGAGGTAAGCAACATCATCTCAAAACAGAATAATATTAATATGCGCTCTGTAAAATTTGATACTCATGAGGGCATTTTTGTAGGAGACCTCTTTTTGTACATTCATGATGCCCACCATCTGGCCAGCCTTATAGTAAAACTTAGAAAGATCAAAGGGATAGACCGCGTTTTCCGTGATGAAAATCTTAACGATTAATTCAAATCCAAAATGAAAAACCATTACAATTCTACATTACTATTCCACTTTAGATATTTTGGTTAAATACTTTCTGAACAATTCAAAAAAATTTATATTTTTGAACTTTATTTTAAATTGGTTTAAATATGAATAGCCAAAAAAACAGGGATATCGTAAGAAAAATTTTTAAAGAATACCTTGAAAAAAATGGACATCGCAAAACTCCTGAAAGATTCGCCATACTGGATGAAATATACTCCAAAGAGGAACACTTCGATATTGAATCGTTATATATTTCAATGAAAAACAAAAAGTACAGGGTAAGTCGCGCCACCCTGTATAACACCATTGATCTCCTGCTACAATGTAAATTGGTCGTAAAACATCAGTTTGGGAAAAATATTGCACAATTCGAGAAAGCATTTGCAACTGAACGGCATGATCATTTAATCGACACTGCGAATGGCAAAGTTACAGAATTCTTCGATCCCAGGATCAGGGAAATTATTGAAGATGCATGTTTGAAAAATAATTTTAAACTTTCATACCATACACTTTACATTTATGGAACATCTATGAACAATTCCTGATTCTTGAATACGAGTGGTTGTCCATAAAGTCGAGAGTCTGGTTTAGAAAGTTCGCTGACAAGGCGTGCCTCAATGCATCATTTAAAAGCAGACATAATTATGCCGACAGATTTCACAGAAGGAATTTGAGTAATAAAATTAACAAAGTGCATGATTCTTATATATTCCTAAAAAATATTTGTAATTTTATGGGCAATAAAAAAAGCCGTGAGAATGCTTCCATACCTGAATCATTTTCGCGGTTTCGTTTGTAAACAATAATTAATAATTAATGATGAAGGCAGATGTATTGCTGGGCCTGCAATGGGGCGACGAAGGAAAAGGAAAGATTGTTGATGTTTTAACTACCCGGTATGACGTTGTAGCACGCTTTCAGGGAGGACCGAATGCCGGTCATACCTTGGAGATAAATAATATCAAACAAATACTGCACACAATTCCTTCAGGAATCTTCAGGAAAAATAAAACAAATATTATCGGAAACGGAGTTGTAATAGATCCTATCGTTTTTAAAAAAGAAATAGATGCTTTATCAAAACTGGGTATTGATCTTTCAGACAATCTTTTTATTTCTAAAAAAGCACATCTTATACTGCCTACCCACCGTATCATGGATGCAGCTTCGGAACAAAAAAAAGGGAAAACCAAAATCGGTTCTACACTAAAAGGAATAGGCCCAGCCTATAAAGATAAAATCGGTCGTGAAGGACTCAGGGTTGGAGACCTGTTTAATAATTTCACCAGAAAATATGCAGAGCGCATTAATAATCATAAACTACTTTTGTCAAATTATTTTGGTTACAATTATGAAAAAATGCTCACTGAATGCGAAAACGAATGGTTTGCCAGCACAGAATTGCTGAAAAAATTTCAAATAGTCGACAGTGAACATTTTATCAATGAATTGCTCGAAAATAACAAATCAGTCTTAGCCGAAGGAGCACAGGGAACTCTTCTTGATGTTGATTTTGGATCTTATCCTTACGTAACCAGTTCCAATACTATATGCGCCGGTGCCTGCACGGGACTGGGACTGGCACCTCAAAAAATAGGTAATGTATTTGGAGTATTTAAAGCTTATTGCACACGTGTAGGAATGGGGCCTTTCCCAACAGAACTTACTGATGAAACAGGAGACAAGCTTCGTGATGCAGGTAAAGAATACGGATCCACTACAGGCAGACCCCGTCGCTGCGGCTGGCTCGATCTGATAGCACTTAAGTATTCGGTAATGCTCAACGGGGTAACTGAATTAATAATGATGAAAGCCGATGTGCTCGACAACTTCAAAACAATTAAAATAGCTGTTGGATACGAAATTGACGGGAAAATAGTCAATCATTTTCCTTTCGAATTAACGGATAACGTGAAACCAGTCTATGTTGAGCTTCCCGGCTGGAATACAGATATTTCTAAAATTACTCATAAAAATGAATTTCCCTGCCAACTAAAAGATTATATAAGTTTCATTGAAAAGGAAATGGAAATACCGATTACTGTTACATCTGTGGGACCAAAAAGGAAACAGACAATTATCATAAAAGAATAATGACAAATATTACACATCCTACTCTAATTGTTGACAAAAAAATATGCTTGCATAACATCGAAAAAATGGCCCGGAAAGCGAAGGAGCATAATCTTATATTCAGGCCTCACTTTAAAACCCATCAATCAGCTATAATAGGAGATTGGTTCAAACTTTATAATGTCAATGCAATTACAGTATCTTCTGTTATTATGGCCGAATACTTTGCCCGTAGCGGATGGGATGATATAACAATAGCCTTTCCTTTGAATATTCTTGAAATAAATAATATTAATCGCCTGGCAGAAAAAATAAAGCTCAATGTTTTAGTTGAAAATAAAGAAGCGGCAAATGTTTTGTCCAATAAAGCCAGGTACCAGATGGGAGTATATATAGAAATAGATACAGGTCATAACCGCACAGGTATTGATTCATCGAGAACAGGACTTATCGAATCTGTTATACAGATTCTCAATAAAAATAAAAAACTGGAATTAAAAGGATTCTTAACACATTCAGGACATACATATTCAGCAAAATCAACGAATGAAATCTTCAGCCGCCATTTTGATACCCTGCTCAAATTAACGTCTCTGAAAAGACGGTTCAAGCCCCGATTCCCGTCTGTTGAAATTAGTATAGGCGACACGCCTTCATGCACCCTCTGTACCAATTTTTCAGGAATTGATGAAATCCGCCCTGGTAATTTTATATTTTATGACATGATGCAGAAAAATTTAGGGGTATGTAATTTTGAAGATATAGCAGTGCGGGTTGCATGCCCGGTTGTTTCAAAACATGCATCAAGAAACGAAGTGGCAATTTACGGAGGAGCTATTCACCTTTCCAAAGAAACTCTCATTAATTCAGCAGGGAAACGTTACTATGGAAGGCTGGTTGTAAATAAAAAAGGTGAAAAAATTTTACTCGGCGAACGTAATTATGTCTCCAGCCTCTCTCAGGAACATGGAATATTAAGAGTATCCCAAAAAAATTTTCACCTTTTCAGTATAGGAGATTTAATAGAAATAATACCTATCCATTCTTGCCTTACAGCCAATCTTTTCAGAAAATACTATACGACCGGAGGAGAAGAAATTCATATGATCAACACCTGAAATTAACTTATTTTCTACTTTTCAGGAATATTTTCAAGAGTAGCTGTAAGAAATTCCCAAAACTTACGAACGCTTTCTATATTAACTTTTTCATCAGGTGAATGGGGATAACGGATAGTCGGACCAAAGGAAATCATATCCCAATGAGGATATTTGCCCCCAAGAATCCCGCATTCCAATCCTGCATGAACGGCTTTATATTCCGGAATTTTCCCAAATTTGTTCATGTAAACTTCCTTCATAATTTTTAAAATCGGAGAATCCATATTGGGCTGCCAGCCGGGATAAGCTCCTGAAAATTTCACATCGCCACCGGCAAGCTCAAATACAGCCTTCATGCGTGTCTTCAATTCTTCCCTGGCAGTGTCGACCGAACTACGCATCAAACATGCAATATTAATTGTTTTGCTAACTTCATCCGATTTTACGGAAGCCAGATTAGTAGAAGTTTCTACAAGTCCTGACATGCTGTCGCTCATGCGTATGACACCATTCGGACAAGCAACAATGGCACGTATGAGACCGATTTGAATTTTTTCATCAATAAGGGCAGAAGGAAGTTTTGTTTTATTAACAGTTACCATTAAATCAGGTTCAGTGTAAGAAAGCTCATCTTTAACTATTTTAGCTATTTTATCTGCCAAATCCCTGAATTCCGAAACCTTATCTTTTTTAAGTGCCACTATTCCAACAGCTTCCCTCGGTATTGCGTTACGTAACCCCCCACCGTCTATGGCAGCCAGCCGCGCGCCTGTCTTTTCATATACTTCATTCATTATACGGAAAAAAACCTTTATTGCATTACCTCTCTGCAAGGGAATATCTATTCCCGAATGGCCCCCTTTCATTCCTGTAACTTCCAGCCTCAGGGCATCAAAATCATCCTGCACTTTTTCCCCGGAATAATTAAAAGATACATTAATATTTTCGCCTCCTGCACAACCTACATAAAGCTCTCCCTCATCTTCTGAATCGGTATTGATCAAAATCTCGCCCTTAAGTATACCACTCTCAAGTCCACCCGCGCCATCCATCCCTGTCTCCTCGGTAGCTGTCAGTAAAACTTCCATGGGACCGTGTTTTAACGTATCCGAAGCAAGCACTGCCAGCGCTGAAGAAACACCTATGCCATTATCAGCACCTAAAGTAGTTCCATTGGCAGTAACCCATTCCCCATCAACATACGCTTCAATAGGATCAATGCTGAAATTGTGTTTTTTATCGCTGTTCTTTTGCGGTACCATATCCAGATGTCCTTGTAAAATCACTCCCTTACGATTTTCCATTCCCGCTACTGCAGCTTTACGAATAATTACATTACCGGCTTTATCCTTTAATGTCTCCAGGCCCAGACTCATACCGTAATCAACAGCCCATTTCTGAATTTTTTCTTCTTGTCCCGAAGGACGGGGAATTTGAAGTATCTGATTAAAAATACTCCATACTTCAACCGGAGAAATATCTTTTATCTGTGTCATTTTTTATTATTTTTTAATGAATTATTTACTGTAATTTTAAATTTTGAGTTCAGTATAAAAACTAAAATTCTAATTAATAAGTACTTTACGTCTTTTATAA
Source organism: uncultured Prolixibacteraceae bacterium (assembly GCA_964611525.1). Taxonomy (GTDB): domain Bacteria; phylum Bacteroidota; class Bacteroidia; order Bacteroidales; family Prolixibacteraceae; genus JAAYJR01. The sequence continues at coordinate 1,777 of CAZTAL010000046.1, read as the reverse complement.
CTAATTGTAAAACAGTTTAATAAATTTTATAAATTTGTCTAAACAGGACGCAAAGTGCCCTTTTCAGACTGGCCTCAATTTTATTATTAGGAGAAACATAATATATAGTTTATTCAGGTTTTTGTCCCGAAGGAAGCTCAAGCCCGTATTTTTGTCTTTTGTCGGCTTTCTTTAACAAATAGGCAAGATATATAGAAACAATACCACAAATTACCAACATAAGTACCGGAATTGTATAATCATACTTCATTTCCCCCGCCCTGATCGCTTCCAGATTTTCTTTATTAGCCAGGTCAAGTACTGCACCCATTCCCCAGAAAAAAAAGCCTAATCCCCAGTTTTGTACCGTAAACATTGAGGCATAAGCCGTACCCAGACGGTTTTCAGCAACAATCTTTGCAACCGAAGGCCACATGGCAGCAGGAACAAGGGAAAAGGCTATTCCCAATGATGCCAGTCCGAGATAACCAAGGAAGACGCTGTTAAATAAAGAAAGTGAGATGTGTGCAAAAATAAGAAGGAATGAACCCAGAATCATCAAGGATGCTGCCTTGCCTTTTTTATCGACATAATTTCCAAAAATAGGAGTAAATAATATGGTTCCCAAAGGTATAAGACTAGCTGTTTTAGGACCGTTTCTGAACCAAAGCGCTAAAGTATCTTTCATACTGTAAACAGCAACAATAAATATTGCAAGGATAACGACATAAGAAAGCAACTTTCCCGAAGAAGACCTTATTTTTGAAGGTATCATAGAAAATGCAATGCCAAAAACAAATAACCCAATATATACCAATGTATTACCGAGAGTATCACTGCCAAATACAATAAAATTACCTTGTCCGGGAGGCAGATTATAAGAAAATCCGAACTTGTTTACAAGCAAATCCGGAGCATACTGTATAAATGGAAATACTGCAGCATAAAATGATACACACAGTAATGCAATATAAAGAAATGAGGAATTGGTAATGAGTTTTATTAAATCAGAAAATTTAAAATCTTCGGCTTCAGTTTCGACAATATTATTTTCAGCATTACGCCGTTTTATCTGTCGATCAAGTTTTACATCAAATACTATAAAAATAAGGAACATAATAAGAGACAAACCAATTAGAGTGGCAGCAAAAGAGATAGCAGGAGTAACAAATCCATTTCCTATATCTACCGATAATGCCATTCCAAGGGCTGTTCCTAGCCGGCCAAAACCAACATTGATTGCCATAGCAAGTGCAAGCTCATTTCCTTTGAACCATTTAACCACTACACGCGTACAAACGACACATACAACTTCAAGTCCGGAACCAAACATTATACGACCTATTATCATCATCGTAAGCATAGTGGAATGCTCTTCTCCAAAAAATCCGGCCGAGCCCAGTGCAACAATTGCCGCTCCAACGGCCGCCAGGCCTCCGAATATTAATCCCGCCAATCTTGAACCCCATTTGTCTAGTATTATTCCACCGACGATGATCATCCCAAACATATTGGCAATAGTCGTAAAACCAATTAATCTTCCGAATTCCTCACTTGTAAATCCGAGCTGGCTCTCCATCAAACCCTTCAATCCAGAGAAAAAATCCTGAAACCAATATGTGCTGAACATCAATCCTGATATCAGCAGCAACATCAACCAACGCAATGCTGCAGAATCCTTTAAAGTTTTTCTATTATTCATTTATTGTACTTATTACATTATCCTTAACAGCTTCTGAAAGTCCGTAAAAATATAAAAAATAACAAACGATAAAAATGACCTATCCAAAAGAAGACT
>CAZTAL010000045.1:0-33186 GCA_964611525.1 uncultured Prolixibacteraceae bacterium | reverse complement strand
AGGTTGTTACCTATGCAGAGTAATTCGTTATTAACAATATGGCATTCCTGGTTTTGCCATATTATCAATTGATTTTGGAGAAATCCGAGATGATGTTTATGCGGATTAAATGTAATAGGATAAAATATTTCAGTTGTATTATTATTTTTAGCCATTGTCAATTTATTAACAACAGGTATGATCCGATTTTTTTCAAGAAGATAGAATCCTTCGTTTCACTACAATCTGTCCCTCAATATAGTATCAACAACTTTATAATCAATATCTTTATTTTCTCCTATTATAGTCTTCCTTTTTTTAAATCTTTCTGTGATTTTTTTAATTGTTTCCTCAGGCACATTATAATCGGATAATCTAGTTTTTAGTCCTAGTGATTCAAAAAAATCAACTGTTTTTGCGATTGCCTTGTCTATTTTTTCATTATCAGTGCCTGAATCAATCTTCCAGATTCTTTCTCCATATTGTAAGATTTTGTCTTTTTTATCGTCGCGCTTTATATTCATTATTCCTGGAAGTACTATGGCAAGCGTGCGCGCATGGTCAATACCATGATAAGCTGTCAGCTCATGGCCTATAGCATGAGTTGACCAGTCCTGGGGTACCCCACACCCGATAAGTCCGTTTAATGCTACAGTTGTACTCCACATGAAATTAGCTGCGGAATTATAATCGTTTCTGTTAGCTATAACTTTGGGACCTTCTTCAATCAGCGTAATAAGTATAGCTTCGGCAAATCTGTCCTGAATAGGAGAATCAACGGGAAAAGTCAGGTATTGCTCTAACACATGAATAAATGCATCGACAATTCCGTTTGCAACCTGCCTGTCGGGCAAAGTGAATACACATTCAGGATCAAGTACTGAGAACTGAGGCATCACTTTGGGTGTGTCAAATGCAAGTTTTTCATTGGTGGATTTACGTGAGATAACTGCATTTTTATTCATTTCGGAACCTGTAGCAGGCAATGTCAAAACAGTCCCCAAGGGCAGTGCTTTTTTGATTACTGTTTCATATCTGTAAGCCAGAATGTCCCATGGATCGCCCTCTTCATATAAAGATGCAGCTGCAATGAATTTTGTGGCATCGAGCACTGAACCTCCGCCAACTGCCAGCAGAAAACCGATATTTTCATTTTTTACTATTTCTACGGCTTTCATGCAGGTTTCATAGTACGGATTAGGCTCTATTCCGCCAAATTCTATGAATTCAATATTTTTTAATGCATTTGTTACCTGTTTATAGACCCCTGTGCGTTTTATGCTACCGCCTCCGTATATAAACAGGACTTTAGTGCCGATTGGTAATTCATTTGAAATTTCAGCTATGCTTCCTTTGCCGAAAATTATCTTAACAGGATTTTTATATTCAAAATTGTACATATAATTTGATTTTTATTGTGTTGATTATTTTCTGTACTGTTTATTTAATTAAATATAAGTAATTATATCAAAAAATAGGTATAAATGACGATTATTGTTATTTTAAATGATAAAACGAATGTTTTATTAATATTTTTGATGGAAATTAATAGGGAACTTTTTAAATTTGGCAGGCATAGAAAATCAGTGGCTGTTTAAAAATTGACAGTATGGTTTGGATTGTTCGTTGACAAGGTCCTTCCCTGCAAATAAGGAGGACAAGCTCCACCATAATTAATTAGGTGGACAAGGTATAATAAGTTTTATAATTATGAGGTTGCCACATTTAAGTTATTGTTTTATAGTTAGTTGTGTGCATTCGGCTGATTTTACTTTAAATTAAGTAAGTCTTTTAGATTTTTAGGTAATATTAGTTAGTAAGTATGATAAAATATAGTTTGATATTTACTTTTTGTATTATGCTTTTAGGGTTTAATGCAAATTCCATTCATATTAGTCAGAATGATTGGCATTCCAAGAGTTATTCTGTTGACAATTTTCGTGATATTTATTTAGAAGGGACTTTCAAGGCCGAGTTAATACAGGGTAATCATAATTCTTTGACAGTCAATACTTCGGATGTAAAAGCTTTTGATTATCTTAAAGTTGTCAATAAAGGGGGTATGCTTCATATTAAGGTGGACAGGAAACCTTTTGATTTTAGCAGAGTTACTTTATATATTACTTTTCAGGAACTAAGGATGATTGAGATTGAAGGTGGAATGAATTTGAAAACCGAGGGTTATCTTGATTTGGATGATTTATCCATAAAAGTAGAAGGAGGAGCTAAAATCGACTTCAAGACAAAAGCAGGGGATATCAGTATTGTTTCTGAAGGTGGAGCATTATTTAATCTTTCAGGTGTTGCTGAAAGTCTGGATGTCAGGCTTGTGGGGGCGGGTCATGTAGATGCGGGACAACTGAAAAGCAAATATGTTTTTTTTGATATTGAAGGTGTCGGTACCGGACTTGTTAATGTTACTTATAGTTTGAATGCACAAATAAAAGGAGTTGGTAAATTAAAATACAGGGGTAATCCGAAGGTTACCAAAATTGTTGAAGGATTGGGGTCTGTAAAGAAAGAATAGATATAATGAGCTTCACGCCGGCATATCCTTTGGCTGGCATTTTTTTTTCATAAATTTGTTTTAAAGGCTGCCTCAAGGCAGCCTTTAATTTTTAAATAATTTTTCCTGATTATTTAAAGAGATCGTCATTAAGTTCTATAGTGTGTGTTAATTTCAATGAAGTAATTCAGGCTGGAAATACATTTCCTGATTTAATCTTGACCTTTTCTTAGAAAATTTTAAGGATGGTTTATAATATGAGTCTGTGATTAATGAAGATTTCTGACCTTCGATATCATTTAATGCACTTTTTAGCAGTGTTTCATTTGTATCTCCAAAAGGCAGAAGATTTTTGATATCTTCCTGTGTTGTGATATCAGGCGGAAGGCCGTTGATGTACTCTGAATAATTTTCAGAATTTGCGATTTTCAAAATAATTATTTGCATAGCCCAGTTTTTATCTGAATCCGTATGATCCGGATCATCTTTATACCTGAAGGTACCTGAACCGACATTCTTTCCTATAGTATTAGTTCCTACGGTTGTGACATTAATATAAGGTTCCAGTCCGTTTATAAGCAATTCACTTGCTGATGCTGTCCAATTTGAAGTTATAACATACAATTCATTTTCATTCAACCCCAGACTGGAAATAGGGGTTCGTGGTGTTTCTATTGTATTTTGCAGGTTTCCGTTATCATCATAAAATTTCCACTCTTCTTTATATATATAATTCAGGAAAGGCAGAATAAAATAATCGTCCCCATGAATATTTCTATAGTATTCCTGCTGTCTGTCATTATATTTTGTCCTGGCAAAAGTCAGATTATAATTAGTTGAATATATCATGCTCGCAAGGTACAAAGCTGTAAGCACAGACCCTCCTCCATTATATCTGAGATCCAATACCAGTTTGTCAATATTTTCTGTTTTAAAATCAGTAAAAACATCATTAAGCAATAGATCATATGATGTTCCGAGTTTCTCATCATAGGCAGATGTAAATCCGTTATATACCAAATAACCCACTTTCAATCCGTCGACATTAAGTATTGTATCCATGTAAACAGGATTTTCCTGTATAATCTCTGCAGTCATACTGTATTTATTGCCATTTTCTGTTATCACATAATTGGCATCCATGTCGGCCATTGTAAGGGTATATGATTTCTTGTCATATAAAAAATTTTGCCAGTTGGATTCGGTCAGTTGGATATCGTCGACTTTGGTAAAAAAGTCCCCGCGCTTCAATCCTGCCCGGTCGGCAGGTGAATCTTTCAAGACATACATTACAACTACAAATATGTCGCTGCTGTTTCCCTTATAATTAGGATTAAAATCTTTTATATTGCCATACTTAAATTCAAATCCCATTGATTCATCGATTCCGGAAATCCAGTCTTCGATTTCTTTGACATCGTCTACAATAAATGACCAGTATTTATCAACTTCACCATATTTATATAACATGCTATAGAATAGTTCGACAGGATCTGAATAGTTATTCAGAAAAGCGTTAAGGCTATCCGGATATTTGTAAAAATCAGGATTTGATAAATTATCAACTTCGTCTGCCCAGTAGTACCAATATGCAAGACTGTCCCAAATAAATTTATTTACATCATTAGCTTCTTCTATTTCGTTTGGATCAGGTTCTATAACTGGTTCTTCTTTTTTACAACTTATTATTATTACAAGGATAAGTATAAATAATATTATTAACCGGTGAAATAATTTTCTCATCTGTTTAAAATTTTATATATAATTGTAATTAACCTAATTAAAAATTTAAAATCCAAGATCCCATGTAAATTCATAGGCTCTCATAAATAAAAACTTCAGGCCGGAATAGTTTTTGATCAAAAAGTTGATATTATAAAATGGTATATTCAATATTTAAGGTTTCAAAATTAGAAAAAAATAATTGATAAATTAGATTACAAATAGTATATTGATGATTTTAAAGTACCAAATGAATAGAAAAATTTATATAATAAACTCGATAATACTTTTTTTTATTATATTTTATGGTTGCGGTATATTGAAAAACAGAAATAATGTACCTTTTCTAATTTCAGATGCTTCATATTATTCATGGTTTGCCGGAGAAGTTGAACATGGAACTAATATAGAGTTAAAATTAAAGAGTGTTAAACCGGATGTAGTATTTGATTCACTTACGTTTCGAAACATAAGAGTGCCTGTTACAGCTTCTGAAGAAAATGACGAGATTTTATTGCAAGGGGTTATATATGAGGGAATTTCCAGATTAGGACCGGATATGAAGCGTATAGAGGAGTCAAACAGACTGATTTATACTTATCATGGAAAAAGGTATGTCTACATATTAAAAAATATAAAAAGGGAAAAGATGAAATACTATTAAGTTAATTTATATCTTGTGATTTGTTATTTATGAATTAATATGCATAAAATCTTTTTAATAGCGAACTATTTAATTGTCTTTTTATTATTCTTCTCAGGTTGTAAGATATTAAAAAGCAGGAATTATTTGCCATTTGAAGTATCAGATGCTTCATATTACTCATGGTTTGCTAAAGGAAATGAAAGCGGAACTAATATCCAGATAAAATTAAGGAATGTTGATCCTGAGGTTAAATTCGATTCTCTTATTTTCAGAAATGTGAGAGTACCTGTATTTACTTCCATGGAAGGGAGTGAGATATTGTTAGAGACTATAATACCCGGCGATAATTCGCAATTGGGAATTGAAAAGGCTGATATATCTAATCAACTTATTTATACTTATCGTGGAAGAAAGCGCGTTTACATTTTAAATAATATCAGAAGGGAAAAAATGCGATATTATCTTTAAGATTCCATTTATTCCACATTTTTTTCGCTGTAATTTGAGTCTTCCTATAAAGTCTTCTGACTGCGTTATGTTTGCCCTCAAAATGGTCATTTACGACCAGTAAACTCACATTTTCCGGGCTACGCTCGCCCTGTTAAATCGCAAAGCGTTTATTTCACAAGGCAAGCCTTGTCAGCGAACTTTCTATTGCAGACTCTTTACTTTATTGATAAACACTCGTCATATATTATCTTTTACTTTCCTGATTCTTTATTTTTTTTCGGTTTTGTGTTATTTTCTTCCGGATATTCAATTCTGACATGATAAATGTTCATTAATTTATTCAGCAGGGTTTCTTTTATTACATTGATATCATGGAATGTTAATTCTGATTGTTCCAGCTGATTTTCCCTAATTTTTTGATCAACCATTTTGTCAATTAGTTCTTTCAGGTTATTATGATTTTTATTTTTCATACTTCTTGATGCAGCCTCAATACCATCTACAATCATTACTACTGCGGCTTCTTTTGTTTTTGGAAGCGGTCCCGGATATGAAAAGAATTTGTCATTGATCTTTTCTTCCGGATTTTCTTCCTGATGTTTAAGATAAAAGTATTGAGCTTTTGTTGTTCCGTGGTGAGTAGCTATAAACTCGATAAGCGATTCAGGCAATTTGTGCTTCCTTGCCATTTTTACTCCTTTATTAACATGTTCGATAATTTTTTCAGCGCTTTTTTTATAGCTCATTTTATCATGTGGATTAATTCCCATATCCTGATTTTCGATGAAAAATGCTGGTTCAGCTATTTTCCCTATATCATGGTAAAGGGCTCCGGCACGAACCCTAAAGGGATTTCCGCCAATTTTAAGGATAATTTCTTCTGCCAGATTGGCTATTAAAATGGAATGCTGGAATGTTCCTGGTGCTTTTTCTGCAAGTTTCCTAAGTAAGGGCTGATTTGTATCGGCTAATTCAATTAAAGTTACATCTGAAACAAAACCAAAAATTTTTTCGAAAATAAATATAAGCGGATAGACAAGCAGGAGGAGAATGCTACTTATAGCAAACCACTGCAACATTTTGTAATTTATTGAAGTGATATTATTTTCATATATTAATTCCAGTGCTGTAAAAACCACCACATAAGTTATAAAAACCCAGATGACAGCCATTACCAGATGAACCCTTCGATGCATTTTGTTAAGGCTGAAAACAGCTACAATTCCTGCAGTTACCTGTAAAAGAACGAATTCGTAACAGTTCGGAGCAAAGAAGCCGGTTAAAATACTGGCGATTATAAGTGTGAAGATAGCTGTGCGTGAATCAAAAAATGTTCTGATGATTACGGGAAATATAACAAAAGGTACTATATAAATATGTAGATTCGGGAAGGAATTAATATAATAGCTGCTTACGACAATTGTTACAAAAAAAAGAAGCATGAAGGTCAGTTTTCTATATTGTATGAGCAGGTCATAACGATAAATATAAAGATAAAGGAATAAAAGCAAAACGAACAGTATAATGAGCACACCCTGCCCAATTAAGATCATATAATGGTCGAAACCGTTTATTCGTTCTTTTTCGTAGCTTGCTTTCAGCGATTCCAGTATCTGATATTTTTCATTATTGACAATTTCTCCTTCTAATATTATGCGTTCACCTGTTTGTATCATACCTCTTGTAACTGATATGTCGCCCGTTATCTCATTAATTTCCTTTTGAGTAGTTTCACTATCGTAAGACAGGTTAGCTTCAATATAATTAATAGGAGATAATGTCTTTATCAGTTCGACAGCTTCAGGGTATTTTTTGCCTATTTCTGAAAAGGTGTTTTTTATTTCATTATAGGCTGTTTTTTCGGAATAAACTTCCTTAACCGGAATTTTAATTGCGTTGTGGTTGTATATTTTTTTTAATTCATTTTTATTATCAAGTACTTCATAACTTTCGGAAGATTTAGGCAATATTCCTGCCTGATAGATTTTTTTTATCTGGTTTTTAATATCTGCAAGAACTTCCATCATAGAGTCAGAAGCAGATTCGGTAAGTTTATTCCAATTTGAATCTAAAAGCATCAGCTTATTGTTAAGAATCGTGGTATCAACTGAGAAATAGGGGCTTACTGAATTAATTTTTTCCTCCTTTTCGTGTTCAATTTCTTTTGTTGTTTTTAATATAGCAAAATCAAAAGGTGCGATCAGGTTTTCATGTTTCCATGGAAATCCTTTTTGGTATTCATATTTAAATTTTGGTTTGCTGGGAAGGATAAGAAACAATAGTATAGCAGTTGTTAGAAAAATAAGAATCCAGTATAATACCTGAGTGTATTTTTTTAATTTTTTTAAAAAATTATCCATAGCCATTATTTTTTCGAAAACTACCCGGGTATGCAAATTTTTGCTTTTGGGTTTAAAATTACAAATAACAAATTAACAGGCACCGTGATGACTTATTTTTTTCATAGATTTGTATTTATATGATAAAAAATAATAAACCGGTAACCTGACAGAAAAGCAGTCTGTTTGCCAGACAGATATTTGAAATAAAAATAATAAATATATTTGATGTTTTACGGTATTTCCAGTCTTAGTATAATTCCTGTACGTAAGGAACCTTCAGAGAAAAGTGAGATGGTAACCCAATTATTATTTGGGGAACACTTTGAGATCAAAGAAGAGATGGTGGGATGGAGTAACATTAAAACATCATGGGATGGATATGAGGGATGGGTTGACAGTAAAATGATAACTCCCATTAATGCGAGAATGTTAAAGAAAATTGAAAAAAGTGCATTTGCCATTTCCGGTGATATTATTAGCCTGATATCTGTTCCTGATGACCGCAATATGACTTTGGTAGCGGGCAGTACGCTGCCTTTATGGAGACCTTATTTAAAAGAATTCACTGTAAATAAGGGGATATACAAATTTTCGGGAGAAGTTTTTTACGGAAAGATCAAAGATCCTCGTAATCTGATGATACAACAGGCTCTTAAATATTTTAATGCGCCTTATCTGTGGGGTGGACGTTCTCCTTTCGGTATCGATTGCAGTGGTTTTTCACAGGTTATTTATAAAATGTTAGGAATTAGCATACCCCGCGATGCTTGTGAACAGGTCAAGGTTGGTTGTTCCTTAGGTTTTATTGAGGAGGCCGATCCCGGAGACCTTGCTTTTTTTGACGATGAGGAAGGTAATATCACTCATGTTGGAATTTTATGGGAAAAGAATAAAATTATCCATGCTTATGGAAAAGTCAGGGTTGATAATGTGGATCAATTTGGAATTTTTAACATAGATTTGAAACGTTACACTCACAAAATGCGTGTAATCAAAAAAATATTAAAGTCCGGTGAAACGGTTGCATAATTTTTATTTGGGATGAGTAAGGATTGCCAAAGGAGATAGTGAATTATTTTTGAACAATTATAAAATTTTTAATTCGTGAAGCAGATTGAACTTCTTATATATATTATTATCCTTATTTCTGTTATTTTTTTAATATTGAAATACTGGAAAACAGGACGTAAGAATTAGAAAAGAATATAAGTATGTAAAAATTTGTTTTCCAATGATTTAAATTAATGTTTTATTCATGAGCTCCGGAAAGTGGGAAAATAATATTTTAGATAACAAAAAATGTAAAAATATAAAATTCTGAATATTAATGTATTAAATCAAACTTTTATTAATTGTTACTGAAATTTGATGACAAAATACACATATCGAAGCTGACTCATTCATTGTTGTTGAAATTTCTGATAAAATTACTAACCGTCACTAAATCAATAGTAAATCATCAATAGTAAATCATAAAAATAATGTACACCTACCGTTATCCTCGTCCCGCTCTTACTGTCGATGCCCTTGTTTATGTCAGGAATGGTAATTCGTTTTATATTTTGCTTATTCAGCGTGGACAGGAACCTTACAAAGGGAAATGGGCCTTGCCGGGCGGATTTGTGAATATTGGCGAACTTTTGGAGGACGCATGTATAAGAGAATTAAGGGAAGAAACCGGACTTCTTGTCAGAAAAATGGAACAGTACAGAACTTTCGATGCCATTGACCGTGATCCGCGTGGAAGAACTATTTCGGTGGTTTATTATACTGAGCTTGATTTAAAACGAGAGGTGAGGGGAGGAGATGATGCAGCCCATGCAGAATGGTATTCCTTAAAAGATCTTCCGCCCTTGGCCTTTGATCATAAAAATATTTTGGAAATGTTTTTTAGGGACAAGAGGATTTTATAAATATAACATTTCTGCTATTTTTTCAAGAACTTCACTGGCTCGTCCCTGAATAAATATGTCGGTGATGCTGGTTGTGAAGAGTGAGGGTTTAATATTTATTTCTATGATTTTTGCTCCTGTTTTTTTAGCTATCTGAGGTATTGCTGCGGCAGGTAAAACTTCGGCATGTGTCCCGATTATCATAAGTAGGTCTGCTTTTTCTGCTTCTTCATATGAACGCTTTTTAGGAAATTTTGGAATAGGTTCATTAAAAAAAACAAAATCAGGTTTTAATATTCCCTTGCAGATATAGCAGGTCGGCGGCAAAAAGTTCAGGTCAGCAAAACTCATATCATATTCTGTATAACATTCTGTACACACTAACCGGCGATATGTCCCGTGAAGTTCATACACATATTTATTACCTGCCTTTTGATGCAGGTGGTCAATATTCTGTGTTATTACTGATTCCAGAAAACTGCGTTTTTCCATTTTAGCCAACACTTGGTGCGCTAAATTAGGTTCTGCATCAATAAGTTTATCGTAAAAAATTTCTTTAATTTTTTTCCATGACTGCAGGGGTTTTCTATGAAAATAATCAATTTCAAGGAAAATAGGATGTGTAGTATTCCATAAACCTCCGGTACCTCTGAAAGGGGGTATCCCGCTATCTACTGAAATACCAGCTCCTGTAAACGCTATCATATATTTCGACTTTCGGATAGCTGTTATGGCTTCCTGAATTTTTAGAATATCCATTTTCCTGATTACAAAAACTCCTTCCGACAATTACATTAGTCCGTCGATAAAGTCCGCTGACTGCGTTATGCCTTGTCCTCCGAATTTATTCAGGAGAGCCTTGTCAGCTAGCTTTCTATTCCAGACCTTTACTTATAATGAACAAACACTAATAAATGCCGGCGGGAGTATTTGTATTATTTTTTATTACTATAGAAATTATTTTTCGTCTTCTGTCAGATCTTTTCTTACCGAAACTGTAGAATCTTCATTGAACCTGATTTTAAAATTAAGTTTTTTGAAAACGGAAATCATAGGTTTGTTGTCGCGGGTTGTTTCCGCAACAAGAATTTTCACCTCGCGCATTTTGGCTATTTCAATACAGTATTCAGTTATTATTTGACCTAGTTCCTTCTGCTGCCATGCATCTGTTATAAGTATGGCATATTCCATCACTTCAACATCCGGATCGGCAATAAGACGTCCGACTCCAATGAGCTTTCTTCGTCCTTCTTCTTCAATTTCAGCAACAATAGCAATTTCACGATCGTAATCGATAAAACAAAACTGAGTCGCAACCTCATGGGAATCAAAATAGAAATCATACCTGAAACGGTAGTATATGGATTCTTTGGAGCAACTACCCAGTAATTCAAGCCACATAGGCTCATCTTCGGGTTTTATGGGTCTTAATACCACCGGTGAACCATCTTTCAAATGTGCAGTCCGTATAAGTCTCTCAGGATAAGGACGAAGAATCAGGTGTGAGTAATCTTTTACTACTTTACCAAGAACATCCTCATCAACCACAATTCTTGCATCAAGCGCAATAACATCTTCCGGGGTTACAATAAGGGGATTAATATCCAGTTCTTTGATTTCAGGATAATCCGCTGCCAAATATGACATGCGAATAAGTACTTCTACGAGTTTATCTATATTTTTTCTGGGTGCCCCCCTGTAGCCTTCCAATAGTGGATATATTTGCAATGACCCTAGCATTTGCCGTGCCAGACGCTCATTCAGAGGTGGAAATTCAAGCCGGTTGTCTTTAAACAATTCAGCAGTTGTACCTCCCATTCCAACTAACATTACTGTTCCGAACACAGGGTCCTTTTTAATTCCTATGATCAGTTCCACCGAATCTTTAGGGTTCACCATACGTTGAACAGTTACTCCTTCAATTTTGGCGTCGGGACGTTTTTCTGCAGCTGTTTTAGTCATGTTTTTGAAGGTGGCCCTGACCATTTCTTCATCTTTTATATTCAGAGCTACTCCGCCTACATCCGATTTATGTGTAATGTCGGGGGAATATATTTTGAGTACTACAGGATACCCTTTTTCTTCTGCAATTTTCACCGCTTCATCTTCAGAAGAAGCAGGAGTAGGATGAGTTGTATCAATGCCATAGTCATTTACTAGCATTTTAGAGTCATCTTCGTTGAGGATTCTTGCTTTCGGGAAAATATTATTTATATATTTATCTCTTAACTGTTCCCTGTCGTACTGGAATGATACGGGTATCTCCTTAGGGGTTTCATAGAGCATTTCCTGGTTCTTGGAGTAATGTGAAAGCGTCATGAATGCACGTATAGCCTGTTCCGGAGTTGTATAGCTTGAAAGACCTGCCTGATTGAATATTTGTATTCCGTCACGCATGCTTGCTCCACCCAGCCAAGCTGTTATTATTGACTTGGAGGTTTTTAATGCTATTTTGGTAATGGCTTCTGCTGTTTCAGTTGGAGCTGTCATTGCCTGTGGTGTAAGCAGTATCAATACTGCATCAACATTTTTATCCTGCAGAACCAACTCAGTTGCGTGTGCAAACCTCTCTGGTGTAGCATCTCCAAGTACATCTATCGGGTTTCCGTGTGACCAGAATGGCGGAAGGTAGTCGTTGAGCTTTTGCATTGTCTCTTCGGAAAGAGTTACAAGTTTACCGCCCATTGAGATCAGCGAGTCTGTAGCCATTACGCCGGGGCCTCCCGCATTAGTTATTATAGCAAGGCGATTGCCTTTTGGAATACGGCGACGCCCTACGAGGTCTGTAAAATCGAATATATTACCGAAGTCATAAATTCTTGCTAAACCAGCCCTTCTAAAAACAGCATCGTAAATAGAATCCTCACTTGCCATTGCCCCTGTATGTGAAGCAGCAGCAGCTGCAGACTCAGGAAACCGTCCTGATTTGTATACAATTATTGGTTTTTCGCGGGAGAAAGCACGAGCGGCAGACATGAAATTCCGTGCGTAGGAAAGTGATTCGACATAAAGAACGATGGACTTGGTATTAGGATCTTGTCCGAAGTAATCAATCAGATCACCAAAGTTGACATCCATTGAATTACCTATGGAAACAAAGTAAGAGAATCCTATATGTGATTCATATGCCCAGTCGAGAACGGATGTACAAAGTGCTCCTGACTGAGAAATAAATGCGACGTGACCTTTTTCAGGCATTCCATTGGCAAAACTGACATTCATACTCAGTCCGGGTACCAGTATTCCAAGGCAGTTGGGTCCTATTATTCTCATATCCGGATATTTTGCCTTCTCTTCCTTCACCTGTGCTTCTAAAGCCTTACCTTTTTCCCCTGCCTCTTTAAATCCTGCTGACATTATTATTATCCCGTGAATACCTGCTTCGCCGCATTCGCTTACCAGCTTAGGGACTAACTTGGCTGATGTCATGATAACCGCCAGGTCCGGGATTTTGGGGAGACTTTTTACGTCAGGATAGCAAGGAATGCCAAAAACAGCTTCCCGTTTCGGGTTTACGGGATAAACAACTCCATTGTATCCTCCGCCTACTAAATTACGAAGAGTAATACCACCTACACTGTCAGGATTGTTTGATACACCTATCAATGCAATTCGTTTTGGTTTAAAGATGCTATCTAATTTTTTGATGGCCATTTTTATGTTTTTTAATTATTGAACATTTTTTTCGAATTGCAAAATTGCTAAAAATTGTTTATATAATAAAAACGTCCTGGGTTTACAGGACGCTTTTATTACCGTTTTGGCGGTTTAGCCAATAAAATTACTATTGCCCCAATTAAACAGGAAATTCCTGCTATTATAAAAGGCGTAAGCCATGCCACAGGAGTATTTGCCCCTTCTGCCGCATCTTTAAAAAGACCGGCAATCTGTGGTCCTGCAATACCTGCAATACCATATGCAAAAAATACGTAACCGTAATTTTTACCAACTGTTTTATTTCCGAAAAAGTCAGCCGTAGCAGCGGGAAACAAAGCAAAATTACCTCCGAAATTAAATCCTATTATCGCCGCTGCAACAACAAAAGTTGCTGTGTGAGCGCCTAGTGTGAATAAAAGGAGCATTATGATGCCTTGTAAAAGACACATAAGGAATATGGACATTTTTCGTCCGATTTTGTCAGAAACAACTCCCCAAATAATCCTTCCTAGTCCGTTTAAAATAGCATATACTGCCATAGCTGTTCCTGCAACTGAACTTGCCCATGACACAGTTGATTCATAATCCGGATTTGAAATGTTCAGTGATCCCAGTTTTGAATAAGTAAGTGAATCTATTCCAAAAAGTTTTATGCAGTATATAACCATGAGTCCCGCCAGAGCAGAAAATACGAATGTTATAAAAAGCATATAGAATTGAGGTTTTCTCAGCATCTCTGATGTTTCAAAATTCACTTCGCCGGTGGCTTTTAAAGAATTTACTTCAGGTGGCACATATCCTTTAGGCAGCCATCCTGTGGGGGGGTCTTTCATGACCATACTTCCAATAACGACCATGGCAGCGAAGATTATTCCGTACAAAATAAAAACACTCCTGACCCCGTCAAATCCGAAAAGGGAAAGATTGTTTAAAAGTCCGCCTCCCCATGATCCTGCCCATTTTACCCAAATGGTTGCACCAAATCCAAATCCCGCTACTGCCAGACCGGTCAGCATACCTTTACGATCAGGGAACCATTTGACACCTACTGCAATAGGAACAACGTATGCAAGTCCGATTCCGCTACCGCCAATGACTCCAATAAATATAAGCTGACTCATAAATGTATTTCCGAATAAGCCGGCAAGAATATAGCCCAGACCCAGTGTGGCACCCCCTGCAATTGCAAGTTTTTGAGGACCGAAGGTGGATAATTTTCTTCCTGCCCATATCATTACCAGTGCAAAAAAGAAAAGGCCGGCAGAAAATATCCACGCTGCCTGACCGGCAGAGAATTTATAAACCCCGTTAACATCAGTTAAAGGGGGTGTAAATACTGACCATGCATAGATAGCTCCAAGAGCCAATTGGATAAGAATAGCTCCAACGACTACCAGCCATCTGTTCATAACTTTTTGGTTTTCCATAATTTAGTTTTTAATGTGCTTAATTACCTTTTTACTTCAACTTTAGCACCGTTGATGATTTCTTCAACAATACCCGGATCAAGCAGAGTAGAAGTATCTCCAAGGTTAGTTGCATCTCCTTCTCCGATTTTTCTCAATATACGGCGCATAATCTTTCCTGAACGGGTTTTCGGCAGACCGCTGACAATCTGAATTTTATCAGGCTTAGCTATAGGACCAATAAATTTAGTTACCGTTTGTCTTATTTCATCTTCTATATTTTCAAGGTCTTCATCCGAAGAATCTTCAGTTATAACATAAGCATAGATCCCTGAACCTTTGATATCATGTGGATAACCTACAACAGCCGATTCGACTACAAGGGGGTGCTGATTAATAGCATCCTCTACCTCGGCGGTACCGATACGGTGCCCGGAAACATTGATAACATCGTCAATTCTTCCGATGATCCTGTAGTATCCCTCTTCATCCCGTTTGGCTCCGTCGCCTGTAAGGTAAAGACCTCTATAGGCAGCGAAATATGTCATAAAGCAACGCTTGTGATCGCCATAAGTTGTCCGTATCATCCCCGGCCAAGGGAATTTAATACATAAGATTCCTTCTACATTGTTACCCTTTAGTTCATTACCTTCGGGATCTACAAGGATAGGCTGTACACCGGGTAATGGCAGTGTGGCGAGTGAAGGTTTTGTGGGGGTTATTCCTGCAAGAGCCGATATCATTATTCCGCCTGTTTCTGTTTGCCACCATGTATCAACAATAGGACAGCGGCTTTTCCCGACCAGATCATGGTACCAGCGCCAGGCTTCTTCATTTATTGGTTCCCCTACTGTACCGAGAACTTTAAGTGAGCTCAGATCATGCTTGGTAACCCATTTATCTCCCTGAGCTACTAAAGCACGTATAGCAGTTGGCGCGGTATAAAACTGATTTACCTTATGTTTGTCAATTATGTCCCAGAATCTGCCTGCATCAGGCCATGTAGGTACACCTTCGAACATTACGGAAGTGGCACCTGCCAGAAGCGGACCGTAAACAATATATGAATGACCTGTTACCCAGCCAATATCTGCTGTACACCAGAAAATATCACCATCACTATACTGAAAGACATTTTTGAAAGTATATTCTGTAAAAACCATATAGCCTGCGACTGTATGCACAACTCCTTTCGGTTTGCCTGTTGAACCCGAAGTGTATAATATGAAGAGTATATCTTCGGCATCCATCACCTCAGCAGTATTTTCAGAATCAACGCCATCTATTACGTCATGCCACCAGATGTCACGGTCTTTTACCATATTTATATCATCATCTTGTGTATGTTCGAGAATGATGGCTTTTTTAATCGAAGGAGTATTTTCAAGCGCTTCGTCAACGATATCCTTCATAGGAATTGATTTTGTTCCCCTGAAACCGGCGTCAGATGTGATTAGTAACTTTGCCTGCGCATCGTTTATCCTGTCTGCAAGCGCCGAGGCAGAAAAACCTGCAAAAACGATCGAATGGATAGCGCCAATCCTTGCACAGGCCAGCATTGCCACAACAAGCTCCGGAACCATCGGAAGATAAATTGCTACACGGTCGCCTTTTCCAATTCCAAGTTTTTTCAGGCCGTTCGCAAACTGCTTGACTTTTTCGAATAATTCACCATAAGTAATATTAACAGTGTCTTCCTTGGGATCATTGGGTTCCCAGATAATTGCCGGCTGTTCCTTGCGCATGAACATGTTGCGCTCAAAAATATTTTCTGTTATGTTCAGTTTGCCGTTAACAAACCATTTAACATCAGGGGCTCCTTCTCCTTCGAATTTCCAATCCAGGACCTTGTCCCATTTTTTATGCCAAAAATAATTTTCAGCAATATTCCCCCAAAAACCATCAGGATCAGCAATGCTTTCCTGGTATTTCTGATAATACTCAGCAAGACTTGTTATTTTATTAACCATAGCGTAGAAATTAAAATGAATTATTATTAAATGTTAATGTTAAAATTATTTTTTCATCTTTCACAAATCTACCAAAACTCTTAAACATTTTAATAGAATTCATGGTATAATTATTATATAAACTATTTCAATAGAATTAAATGGATTTATGAACTTGTAATAACAAGTGGAGTTGTGAATGTTATTTATTTATTAATTTTTTTTTCAAATTTATGCCTATAATTCATATCATTACGAAAATAGAAAGAAATGTGTTTTTAACGAAATAAATTTAATATATTGTATAACACTTCTTTAAAATAAATAATTTTTGATTTTGTGTACGGTGCAATATATTCAACTGGTATGAGAATAAAAATTTATACCTAAATATCTAGAGTGGAATCGTCATGAAGAAATGTAATAGATTTTCATTTTAGATTTTTCGGTTACATATTTGACAAATATTTAAAAGCTGGAGAAGGAAGATATTAATTGTCAAATCGGCAGATATTTAATAATGGATAAATTTTTGCAGTATATCTATTAACAGTTAAATTAAAATAAGAGCAATTCAACATGACAGACAAAGAACTGAATAGAAGATATAATCAAATTTGCAACAATCTGTCCGAAAGAAAGTTGAAACCTACATTTGATATTTTACAGGAATTGATATCAGAAAATAATATAGGGATTTATCACGATGAATGCCGCAATCTGGAAGAAACTTACCATTATATGTTAAAATATACTGTGGAAGGAATAAATGATCCGGAAAGACAAAAGGTCTACCGAAAGCTTATTGTTTCCGTATTCGAATTGGCAGACAAGGTATACGAAGCACTTCGTATGCGTTTTTTTCCCACATTTGAATATGAGAAAAAGAGAGTATTTAAAGATCAGTATATTAATGAAGTAGGAAATTATATTAATGATCTGGAAGAATTTTTCAAAAATCATGAATTACAATCATTAATAACTGAAAAGCTGTCAGCCGGCAATTATTCACAAATAAAGGAGTATCATCAGAAAATCAACAGACTTTTCTACCACATCTGGCTCAAAGACAAATTAAATTCTGAAGAAAAAAGTTCACTCCGGGAATTTTTATACAGTCCTGTACTGTTGGTAGCTTATAAATCGTTTATTGTTATAGCATTAAGCATTAGCTTGCAAAGATATTTTGATGAAGAGAAGTTTTCTTTACTATTTGATGCTTATGACACGGACGAAAAAGAACTGAGCCAAAGGGCGCTGGTTGGATTACTGATAAATTTTTATAAGTATGACAGGCGTTTACAGAATTATCCCGCTATTACCGGACGCCTTAAGATATTAAATGAAAATCCTGAATTCAAAAAAAGTATTGAAGGAATTATAATACAATTTATACGAAGCAAGGAAACTGAAAAGATACAAGAACGTATCAGGGATGAAATTATTCCGGAAATGATAAAGATAAGTCCGAACTTTAAAGATAAAATCAATCTTGATAGCCTTATGGAGGAGGAGCTATCTGATGATAAAAATCCCGAGTGGGAGGAAATATTCAAGGATTCTCCCGGATTAATAGATAAGATGGAGGAATTTTCCAAGCTCCAGATGGAGGGGGCTGATGTTTTTATGGGCTCATTTTCTATGCTGAAATCTTTTCCTTTTTTTAATGAAATAGTTAACTGGTTTATTCCTTTTTTCACGGAAAATCCTTATATATCTGAAATTATTGATATTTCTGACGAGATTAACCGGAACTTCATTGAAACGATTGGCAGTGCTCCGATTCTTTGTAATTCTGATAAGTATTCCTTTTGCTTCAGTATACAAAATCTACCAAAAGAGAATCGTGAGTTCATGGCAGGAGGGATGAAATCTGAGCTGGATCAATTTAAAGAGCTGGAAAGCGACGAGGAACTTATTGCTCCTAACCGGAAATCAGAATTTATTTCTAATCAGTATATACAAGATTTGTATCGTTTTTATAAACTGTTTCCCCGCAAAACTGATCTTGAAGATATTTTTAACTGGCGTTTCGATTTTCATAATAAGATTGCGTTAAGTGATATCCTTAAAGAAGACCCAAAAGTTTTACGGAATATTTCAGAATATTATTTTGCGAAAAATTATTTTAAAGAAGCTCTTGAAATATATGAAGATTTATTAGCAGATAATAAATCGGGAGAGCTTTATCAGAAAATTGCATTTTGCTATCAGAAACTGGGTAATTTTGAAAAGGCACTGGATTCTTACCTTAAAGCTGATTTATATGATTTAAACCGGCTTTGGAATTTGAAAAAGATTGCATTTTGCTATCGCATTCTGAAGCAGCCTGCAAAAGCTCTTGAATATTATAAAGCCGCTGAGTCACTAGATCCTGAAAATTTGAACAATCAACTAAATATAGGCCGTTGCCTTTTGGAGCTGGGTAAGTTTGATGAGGCGCTGAAGTGTTATTTTAAGGTTGAATATCTGTCTCCGGGTAATAACAAGGTATGGAGGCCGATTGGGTGGTGTTCTTTTCTTACCGGTAAAAAGAAGCAGTCAGAAAAATATTTTACAAAATTGATTGAAGATAATCCTGGCAAACATGATTATATGAATATGGGACATGTGGAGTGGAGTCTTGGAAAACGAAAACAAGCTCTCGAATATTATAAAAAGTCTATTTCAGAAGGAGGCTTCACCGAACCACAGTTTTTAGAAGTTTTTGAAGAAGATTTGCCTCATTTGATAAGACAGGGCATAAACAATAATGATGTTCCAATAATGTTGGATCAGTTAAGGTATTTCTTGGAATAATGAAACGAACAATTTTTATTTTTTTCCTATTGCTGGCGTCATTTTCATATGCCCAGCAAAAATATAATATGAATACTCCCTTGTCCTTAGATCCGGAGCTTTCAAAAGGGGTATTTGAAAACGGACTTACATATTATGTCAAGGCCAATAATTATCCGCCAAACCGGGCAGAACTGATGCTTGTGGTCAAAGCTGGTTCAGTTGATGAAGATGAAGATCAGCAGGGACTTGCACATTTCGCCGAGCATATGGCTTTCAATGGCACGAAAAATTTTCCCAAAAATGAGCTTATAAATTATTTTGAATCAATTGGAATGGAATTCGGCCCTGAAATTAATGCCTATACAAGTTTTGATGAAACGGTTTATATGCTTAAAGTGCCACTTGATTCTGCATTATACCTGGATAAGGGCCTTCAGGTTATATATGACTGGGCTTGCCAGATTACTGACTCAGATGAGGAAATTGAAAAAGAACGAGGTGTAATTCGTGAAGAATGGAGAGGTGGCAGGGATGCCAATTTCAGAATGCAACAGAAGTGGTTACCTGTTTTACTTCATGATTCGAAATATGCAGAACGGCTTCCTATTGGAGAAATAGATATCATTGAAAATACCCCTCCCTCCGCCATCCGGAGATTCCGAAATGACTGGTACAGGCCGGGACTTGAGGCGGTTATTGTTGTTGGAGATTTTGATCAGGAGGAAATGGTCAGCCGTGTGAAAGAAAAATTCTCAAAAATTCCGCGAGCGGAAAATCCACGGAAGCAGCAATATTATGAAATTCCCCCTCATAAAGAGACATTGGTTTCTATAGCAACCGATAAAGAAGCACAATATTCGACAGCATATGTTTTTTATAAGCATCCGCTCAAAAAGGCAAGGACAGTTGGAGATTATCGTCAGTCTATAATGCACAGTTTGTATAATTCTATTATCAATAACCGGCTTCAGGAAAAATTACAGCAGGCGGAGCCGCCTTTTATTGCAGGACAATCTTCATTTACAGATTTATTTGGGCCGTTAAGCGTTTATCAATCAATGGCAGTATGTCAAACGGGAAAGATTGAAGAAGGTTTAAAAGCAGTTTTAATCGAGAATGAGCGGGTGAAAAGATATGGATTTACCTCAAGCGAACTGGAGCGACAAAAAAGATCTCTTCTCAATCAAATGGAGAAGTTATACAATGAGCGCGATAAGCAAATGTCAATCACTTTTGCCCAGGAGTATAAACGTAATTTCCTTATGACCGAAGAACCTGTTCCGGGAATTGAAAAAGAATATCAGTATTATAAAATGTTTTTACCGGGAATTACCCTGGAAGAGGTTAATAGTCTTTCCGGAGAATGGATTACCGGAGAAAACCGTGTTGTGGTTGTGACTGCTCCCGAGAAGGAAGCGTTGGAGGTGCCCGACAAAGAGGATATCCATGACTTACTTGATATGGTTGAAACAATCAAAGTCGAGCCTTACAGTGATATTGTATCTGATATTCCTCTTGTTTTAAATGAGCCTTCGGGAAGTGAGGTGATTAATGAAAAGAAACTGGATAAAGTGGAAGCAGTGGAATGGACTCTCGGTAATGGGGCTACTGTAGTTTGTAAAATAACTGATTTTAAAGAAGATGAGATTTTGTTTAATGCCTGGAGTCCCGGTGGAAGCTCATTGTATGAGGTCAGTGACGAGATTTCTGCAAATTTTGTTTCCACTATAATGTTAATGAGCGGAATTTCGGATTTTGATAAAGTTACTCTTGATAAGATGCTGGCTGATAAGGTATTTAGTGTTACTCCCTATGTGTCTGAACTACGTGAGGGATTCAACGGAAGTTCTTCAGTAAAAGACATGGAAATATTATTGCAAATGGTTTACCTTTATTTCACACAACCCCGTTTTGATAAAACCGCTTTTCAATCTTTTATGAGCCGTATGGCCGGAATACTGGAAAATAAGGCAGCTTCACCGGAGGAAGTTTTCAGGGATACCCTGACAACTGTCATGGCCAATTATCATGAGCGTGCCCGGCCACTGAATCCCGATTTACTTAAAAAAGCGGATTTTGATCGCATAAGGGAAATCGGAAAAGAACGGTTTCGGAATGCATCTGATTTTAAATTCTTTTTTGTTGGTAATATAGATACCACTACTTTTAAACCGCTTGTGGAGAAATATATCGGGGGTATCCCATCTTCGGGTGAAGAGGAAAATTGGCGAAATTTCCGGATAGATCCGCCTCAAGGTGTAGTCGAAAAGATAGTGAAAAAAGGTCAGGAAGATAAAAGTATACAGTACGTTGTTTTTCATGGTGATTTTAATTATTCTTCAAAAAATGTGCTGGAGCTCGATGCTGTCGGACGCATTTTATCCACCCGTCTCCTGGAAGTTATCCGTGAAGATAAGAGTAGCGTATATTCCATTAGGGCAAATCCTTCCTCTTCAAAGTATGCAGAAGAAGAATATCTTGTTTCCGTATATTACGGAACAGATCCGAAAAAACTTAACAGTGTTAAAGAGGCGGTGATGGCTGAGATCACAGATTACTGTAAAAATGGTCCGGATGATCAGGAACTCAATAAAGCAAAAGAAAAAATGTTGAGGGAAAGGGAAACAGCCATGACAGAGAATGGATTTTGGCTGAATATTTTAAGTAATACATATTATCTGAAAAATGGTGATTTCTCTAAATTTGGCAAATATGACGATTTGGTTAAGGAAATGACAGAGAGATCAATAAAAAAAGCTTTTAACAGATATTTTGATTTTGATAATTATCTTAGTGTTGCACTCGTGCCTGCAGATAAAAAATAAGTATTTTTGTCATGTAAAGGATTCCATCTTTTTGAAGAGATGAAACGAGTCATGCACTATCGTACACACAGGAGAAACATTATAAATGACGAGTTCCATCTCATACCATTAAAATGAACAATTATAATGAGATGAAATCCTTTTCGGGGAATGGGATTTTACAGGCTCTTATTTAATAAATTTAGCTAATGAAGATATATACGCCATTTTATATATTAATCCGGATTGTGGCCTATTCATTATTGACAGCCGGTATATTCGGAGTTATCAGGTTTGATGCTCTTCATCCCATGGGAGAAGGTTACTTTGGAGAGATCAGTGTTACTGAAATTATGCAGGAATTTATACTTTTCGTCCTTTTTGTTTTCTATCTTTTTTTTGGATATAATTATCGAAAGATACAACCTGTTACCAAAATTGTTTCACTTTTTTTTCTTATGTCATTTGTCCGCGAATTTAATTTTTTGATAGACTGGTGGATATATCCTGTGTTCGTGGTTTTTGCCGTGATTATTTGGCTGCTTTGGCGTGATTTCAAGAAACTGAAGGATTCTACAATTTTATTTTTTGCTCAACCCCCTTCTGCCTGGCTGATTGCCGGATTTCTGGTAACATTCATTTTTAGTCGTTTATTCGGTCAATCCGCATTTTGGCTGATATTGTACGATGAAAGCAATTACAGGTTGGCTAAGGCCGCAACCGAGGAGGGAATTGAACTTCTCGGTGATTTTCTTATGTTTATTTCATGTGTTGAATTCGTTATTATGCGTTTTTCGAAAAAAAGCAGAAGTTAATGACTATAATTGTGGTTTTTTTATCATTTTCTTAATTCCCCTGAGTTCTCTCTTTATTATTTCGATCTGGCTCCGAAGTTGATCAGAATCTGCACTCTCGGGAACTTTACCCGAAATGTAATGAACAAATTTCCATACCTCCCGGATCTCAGTTACAGGTAAATCATAAGGTGCATATTCCGGATTTGTAGAAATCATCTTTAAGGAACTTTTTTCTTTGAGCTCATTTATTACCTTTTTAAAAACAATTCCTTCATTTAGCGTGAGTACAATATAAAATTCATTATCTCTGATCTCAGTTAAATCCTGGACATATTCCCCTGTTACCCAGCTTTTATCGGGAATAGGCAGCATAGAATCCCCCGAAATCTGGAATGTCCTGTATTTTTTCCCTCCCGAAAGAAAGGGCATTTGAAAAGACGGAAGCTGTGAAATGAATTCCGGATCATAATAACCGGTGGTATAACCTGCCTTTGCTTTGATGGATACTAATTCAACATTATCTTCATTCTGGTCATTGACTGTAGTCGCAAGTACTCTCAACCGGCTTCCATTTACGAATACATCGGTGCCGCTTTCAATCATTCTTATCTGACTTTCCTGCAAAGCTGACAGATCGATCCTGAGAAGAGTATCGATTGAAATATGAAAAATATCGGAGAGTGATAAAAGAACTTCTGCGGGAGGAACGGCATTGCCACTTTCATAATTGTTAATACCTGATCTGCTGCAATTCAATGAGGCTGCAAGATCAGTCTGCGTTAGATTTTTTCTTTTTCTTAATAATTTAATATTTGATGCTATATACATTTTGTGATAATTATAAAAATGATTATATTGTAGTCTTTAATTTGACTTTATTATAGTCAAAAGTATTAAAGTTTTTTAATTTCAGCAACAAAAAAGAGAAAATTTTTTAAGTGAGTATTTTTAATAGTGGTGTATAATGTAGAAGCGTAATAGATTTTCATTTTAGATTTTTTATAAAATATCTGTTTAAAAGTATTCAGTGGGGAAAGGTTTTAAGGGAATAAAAGGGAGGAGGATAAGAAGAGATGCAGACAGGAGACAGAACAATTGTACATATGGATCTGGACACTTTTTTTGTTTCAGTTGAGCGGCTTATGAATTCTGCGCTTAATGATAAGCCGGTGATAATAGGCAGCTTATCAGATCGTGGAGTGGTTGCCAGTTGTAGTTACGAAGCAAGGATGTTCGGGGTACATTCTGCTATGCCAATGAAAATGGCGCTTAATCTTTGCAGGGATGCTGTTGTTATAAGGGGCGATATGGATATATACAGCAGATATTCCAGGCTTGTAACCGATGTGATCGCAGAAAGGGCTCCTTTATATGAAAAGGCTTCTATAGATGAACATTATCTGGATATTACCGGTATGGACCGTTTTTATGGTTCTTTAAAATGGTCTCATGAATTAAGGCAAAGTATAATAAAGGAAACAGGGTTGCCTGTATCTTACGGACTGTCAATAAATAAGACAGTTTCCAAAATTGCTGCGGGTGAGGCTAAGCCCAATGGTGAAAAGCAGGTGGAAAAGATATTTGTGAAACCTTTTTTGAATCCTTTATCAATCAGGAAGATTCCTATGATAGGACCCAGGACTTATCAACTTTTGAGTTCTATGGGAGTATACAATATTGAAACCCTCGGGGCTATACCTGCGGAGATGCTGGAAAGTGTCCTGGGAAAGAATGGTATAGAGATATGGAAGCGGGCCAACGGCATCGATTTGACTCCTGTGATTCCTTATTCCGAAGAAAAATCTATCAGTTCGGAACGGACTTTTGAGACGGATACTATTGATGTTGTGATGCTGGAGCAGCTACTGACGGCAATGACCGAGAAACTTTGTTTCAAATTGCGTAAAAAAGAAAAGCTGGCATCGGTGGTGACCGTGAAAATAAGGTATTCAAATTATGATACTCATACATTACAAAAAAAAGTAGCCTATACTTCTTTCGATCATGTTCTGATCAGCACAGTGAAAGATTTATTTAAAAGGCTTTACAAGCGCAGGATGCTGGTGCGGCTGATAGGTGTAAAACTGGGTGGTTTGGTCCATGGCGCCCAGCAATTGAATCTTTTTGACGATAATGAAAAGCAGGTCAGGTTGTATCTGTCTATGGATAAGATCAGAAAGCGATACGGGACAGGGGCGATACAACGGGCATCAGGGATTATGAAGAAAACCGTTGCATGAATGCAACGGGAAAGGATAATATGACGGGGATACTTAATATCAAATAACTGGATTATATGTATCTGAATGTACATTCATATTACAGTCTACGGTACGGTACGCTGAGTATTGACCGGCTAATTGACCTTGCCGTGGAAAATGGGGTGGAGGCAATGGCACTGACTGATATAAATACCACTATGGGAATCCCTGAATTTATAAAAAAAGCAAAAGCTAAAGGGTTAAAACCCATTGCCGGAGTGGAAGTAAGAAACGGGGATGACCTCCTTTTCATCGGGATAGCTAAAAATAATGCCGGCTTTAAAGAGCTGAACGATTACCTGACATGGCATAATCTGAGAAAAAAGGAATATTCAATTGAAAGTTGGTCATTCAGTCAGGTGATTGTATTTTATCCTTTAGGCAGAAAAAAGCCGGCGGAATTAAAAGATTATGAATATACCGGAATAAAACCTGGCCGGATTAACAGGCTGATCACTTCCGAATACAGAAATTACCATGATAAACTGCTGGTATGGCAACCGGTGACTGTGAAAGATGAAACGGCTTTGTTACTTCATAAAAGCCTCAGGGCCATCGACCATAATACTTTAATAAGTAAACTTCAACCGGGACAATACGGTTCAGTTGATGAAAAAATGGTTCATATAACCAAATTAAGATATTCATTCGGGGCCTGGCCTGAGATAATCAGGTCAACTGAAAATGTTTTGTGCGAATGTACAGTCGATTTTGATTTTACAACTATCAAAAACAAAAGGACTTTCAGTCAGACGACATACGACGACAAGTTGTTGCTGGAGAAACTGGCAATTGACGGTATGATATACCGCTACGGAAAAAATAATAAACTGGCACAGGAACGGATTGCTCATGAGCTTGATATAATCGATAAATCGGGATTTTCCGCCTATTTCCTTATTGCCTGGGATATTGTCCGTTACAGTATGTCACAGGGTTTTTACCATGTCGGAAGAGGCAGTGGGGCAAACAGCATAGTGGCCTATTGTCTGAAGATAACCGATGTTGATCCCATTAAGCTTAATCTTTATTTTGAAAGATTCCTTAATCCCCAGAGGACAACCCCTCCCGATTTTGATATTGATTATTCGTGGAAAGATAGGGATGCAGTTCAGGATTATATTTTTAAGCGATATGGAAAGGACCATACAGCTTTGCTGGGAGCTACCTCTACTTTTAAGAACAGGTCTGTTTACAGGGAACTGGGAAAGGTATTCGGCCTGCCCAGGGAAGAGATTGACATGCTGGTAAATGATCAGGGCAATGATTTAAACAAAAATGAGATTACCTCGCTTATAACAATACTTGGTAAAAAGTTGGTTGATTTTCCTAATCTCAGGACAATCCATGCTGGCGGAATATTGATCTCGGAAGAACCGGTAACCAGCTATACTGCACTTGATTTACCTCCGAAGGGTTTCCCGACGACTCATTGGGATATGTATATAGCAGAGGAAATGGGTTTTGAGAAACTTGATATTCTGAGCCAGCGGGGTATAGGACATATAAAGGAAGCGGTTGAGATCATCAGTGAAAACAGGGGTGATAATGTAGATATTCACAAGGTAGACAAATTTTTTGAAGATGAGAAAGTAAGACAACAGCTCAGAAGCGGTGAGACTAACGGCTGCTTTTATATTGAGAGTCCGGCTATGAGAGGATTGCTTAAAAAGTTAAAATGCGATAATTATATTACCCTGGTTGCCGCCAGTTCCATCATTCGTCCGGGAGTTGCCAAATCGGGCATGATGCGGGAATATATAAAGCGTTTCCATAATCCGCGTGGTTTTAAATACATTCATCCTGTCATGAAAGAACAGCTTGCCGAGACATATGGTGTTATGGTATACCAGGAAGATGTAATCAAGGTAGCCCACCATTTTGCCGGTCTTGACCTTGCCGAATCAGATGTTCTCAGAAGGGCTATGTCGGGAAAATATCGCTCATTGAAAGAGTTTAAGCGTATCGAAAAGAAATTTTTTTCAAATTGTAAAAGCCGGGGTTATCCGGAGAAAATTACCAGGGAGGTATGGCGGCAGATTGAATCTTTTGCGGGATATTCATTTTCAAAGGCACATTCTGCATCTTATGCTGTTGAAAGTTTTCAGAGTTTATATCTTAAAGCTCATTATCCGTTGGAATTTCAGGTGGCAGTCATTAATAATTTTGGGGGATTCTACCAAACATGGGTTTATTTAAATGAAGTCCGAAGGCAAGGAGGAAATGTGGAGCTGCCTTGTGTCAATAAAAGTATGAATACCACCTCTATCGCCGGCAAGACTAGCCATTTAGGTTTTATTCATGTCCGTAATCTTGAAAAGAGGACTATTGAACTTATAATCAATGAGCGGAATAGTCACGGCAAATTCAGCTCTCTTGTTGATTTTATAAAGCGGGTGCCGGTAACCAGAGAGCAATTAATTATTTTGATACGGATAGGGGCATTCAGGTTTACCGGTAAAGCAAAAAGCAACCTTCTCTGGGAAGCGCATCTTTATTTAAAAAAGCAATCTAAGCAGCTAAGTTCCCCGCCTTTGTTTGAATCGCAGTCCAGGATTTTTAATCTGCCTGAATTTGAGCATAATAATCTTAACGATGCTTACGATGAGATTGAGTTACTCGGGTTCTCTGTAAGCATGAACAATTTTGATATGCTGCAAACCATGTTCAGGGGAGAGATACAAGCGAAGGACCTCAAGGGGAAAACAGGCAAAACAGTAAGAGTGACAGGAAGACTGGTAACAACTAAATATGTGTGGACAGTCAGAAAGGAAATTATGCAGTTTGGAACTTTCATTGATTCCGCTGGTGAATTTTTTGATACGATCCATTTCCCCGATTCTTTAAAACTATATCCTTTCAGGGGGCCGGGGATTTATCTTATTAAGGGAAAGGTTGTTGAGGAATTCGGATTCCCGTCCCTTGAGGTTGAAAAAATGGCTAAGTTGCCTTATAAATCTTTATGTCCGGCTCATCCTTAGATCGGCTACACCCTTAGAGTATTATTTTTATACCACAACTAATCTTCTTTCTGCTCCTCTTCATATGATTTCAGCAGTTCTTCCTGAATCTCGGGAGGAACTTTTTCATATCCGTCGAATTTCATGTTAAATATCCCACGGCCTCCTGTAAGTGAACTAAGAGAGGTTGCATACCTGAACATTTCTTTTTGAGGTACTTTTGCAGTAATTTTTTCCATACCTTTTTCAGATCCCATGCCCATTATCATGGCGCGTCTCCCCTGCAGGTCACTCATAACATCGCCCATTCTTTCGGAGGGTACCCATACTTCGAGATTATAAATAGGTTCAAGTATCTTAGGTGAGGCTATCTTAAAAGCCTTACTGAAAGCATTTCTGCCGGCAAGCTTAAATGAAATCTCATTTGAGTCGACAGGGTGCATTTTACCATCATAAACGTAGACGCGAATATCACGGGCATAAGAACCTGTCAGCGGTCCTTCTTCCATTTTTTCCATAATGCCTTTCAGGATAGCAGGAAGAAAGCGGCCATCAATTGATCCCCCCACAATACAATTAATGAATATCAGTTTTCCTCCCCATGAAAGAGGGTGTTCCTGTATATCACGAAGAGAAAGTTTATATTCCCTGTCTCCTATTTTAAATAACGGTTTTGGCTCGGTGCCTTCAGTATAAGGTTCAATGATCATGTGAACTTCGCCGAACTGGCCGGCACCTCCGGATTGCTTTTTGTGACGGTAATCGGCCTGTGCAGCTTTTGTAATGGTCTCCCTGTAGGGAATTTTAGGTTGAATATAATTTACATCAATTTTATATACATTATCGAAGTACCATTTTAGAATGTTCAGATGATATTCACCCTGACCGTGTACAAGCAATTGTTTTAGTTCAACAGAATATTCAATTATATAGGTAGGGTCTTCATATTTAATTTTATTGAGAACTTCTCCTACTTTTTCGTCGTCGGATTCATTGACTGCCTTGACAGCTATAGTATGTTTTGGAGCAGGAAATTTGATCGGTTCATATTTTGTGTCGGCTTCCTTTGTTGTTAAGGTCTGGTTATACTTAGTTTCTTTCAGTTTTACAGTACACCCCAAATCACCTGGCAGGAGTTCTTCCACTTTTGTACGGTTTTTACCTGCCGATATATATATCTGTGATAAACGTTCCTTATTTTCTGTAGTCGTATTTATTAAATCCATGCTCTCTTTGATTTTACCTGACATGACTTTAAAATAAGTGATTTCTCCTACATGTGTTTCAACGGCTGTTTTGAATACAAATAAACTCGGATCAGCAGATTCTTCCATTTTAAGTTCCTTACCGCTTACTATAGGTCTCAGGGGTCTTTCATTTGGAGCGGGAGCATTATTAATTATGAATTCCATTAGCCTTCGGGTACCAATGTCTTTTCTCGGGCATGTGCAAAATACAGGATAAAGATCACCTTGGAGCATACCCAGTTTTATGCCTTTATGCATCTCTTCTTCGGATAGTGTTCCCTTGTCAAAATAGAGCTCCATCAATTCTTCCTCATTTTCAGCAGCCATTTCAACAAGTTCGTTATGCAAATCCTCAGCTTTGCTTTTTTCCGAATCAGGTATATCGAGTATTTCGGGATTACCTCCGTCAGTCCCGTATTTATACATTTTTAATTTTAATACATCAATTATTGAAGTGAAATCAGGGCCGGGATCAAGAGGATATTGTACAACTGTAACCTTATTGCCAAATCTTTTCTTACACTGGTCCAGCGTAGCCTCAAAGTTAGAATTATCATGATCAAGTTGATTAAAAACAAACATCATTGGGATGTTCACAGTTTCGGCATGACGACCGGCAACTTCGGTACCTGATTCAACCCCATTTGTGGAATTTATCATCATTACTGCCATATCAGTTATGTTAAGAGACGATACGACTCCGCCACATAAATCATCCATTCCCGGCGTGTCAAGGATGTTAATTTTGTGTTTGCCGTATGTAGTAAATAATGGGGTTGACATTACCGAATTACCATATTCCTGTTCAATATAGTTATGATCAGATACTGTATTTTTTGAAGTTACTTCCCCTTTTCTTTTGATTTGTCCACCCTCAAGCAGCATTGCTTCTGCGAGGGTGGTTTTCCCACTGCCGGAATTACCCATTAATGTAATGTTCCTGATTTGTTCAGTCTTGAATATTTCCATCTCTTTATTATTTTATTTAATATTATTCCTGAAAAAAAGGTCACCAAAATTAGTAATAATTTATTAAGGAACAAGTTTATTGCTATTTTTGAATTCGATAATAAATGAACATGCCAAATAAAATCATAATACTTTTATTTATTCTTTTTGATTTGACCTATGCTCATGCACAAAAGAAATTTGTCGTAAGCGGTACCATAAGCGATGCAGCAACAGGTGAAAGCTTAACCGGAGCTACTGTGTTCGTTGAAGACACTCCGGCTACGGGTTGTATTTCAAACTCTTATGGTTTTTATTCACTTACAGTTCCTGCCGGTAGTTATCGTTTACGGTTTCAGTATGTTGGTTATGACCCACGAGTGGTTCCATTAAATATAAATAAAAATATTAAACTGGATATAGAATTACATGAGAAAAGTTATGAAATTGGAAGCATACTGGTAACCGGTGAAAGAGCTGATAAAAATGTTAAATCGGTTGAGATGGGCAACATTCAGATGGCGCCTGATCAGATAGATAATATTCCTGTTATTTTTGGTGAACCCGATGTGCTCAAGACGATACAGTTAACCCCAGGTGTGAAACCTGCCGGTGAGGGAAATTCAGGTTTTCATGTCCGCGGAGGAGGAATAGACCAGAATCTGATTCTAATTGATGAAGCTCCCGTTTACAGTGCATCTCATCTACTCGGTTTTTTTTCTGTTTTCAATTCCGAAGCCCTTAAAAATGTTAGCCTTATTAAAGGTTCCGTACCCGCGAAATATGGAGGACGGGCTTCTTCAGTGCTTGATATCCAGATGAAGGAGGGCAGTCTTAAAGATTTTGGTGTTTCGGGAAATGTCGGATTGATTTCATCTAATATAACAATAGAAGGGCCTTTGGCTAAAGAAAAGAGTTCTTTTATTATAAGCGGTAGGCGGACTTATGCCGATCTTTTTCTTAATTTTTCAAATGATGATGATATTCGTAATTCTCATCTCTATTTTTATGATCTTAACCTCAAAACTAATTACAAGATAAACAGCAATAACCGTATTTATCTTTCGGGGTACCTTGGCAGAGATGATTTTGGTTATAAGGATGATTTTAGTTTCGACTGGGGTAGCATTACAGGTACCTTTCGGTGGAATCATATTTTTAACGATAGGTTGTTTGCCAATAGTTCTCTGATATTCAGTAATTATTCTTATAATATTACAATCCTGAAAAATCTTGATATAGATATCCTTTCCCAAATCAAAGATTTTAACTTCAAGGAGGATTTTTCTTTTTATTTAAACAGTAGTAATATTATTAATTTCGGTGGGAATATTGTCCGCCATAAAATATTGCCAGGAGATATTACTGTTAACGAAAGCAACGGATTTATTACTCCTGAAGATATTGCAAGGAGGAAAGCTATCGAGTGGACTGTCTATATTTCTAATAATCAGAAAGTTTCTGACAGGTTAAAATTATATTACGGATTGCGGCTTGCTCTTTTCAGTAACATAGGGCCAGGGGAGTTTTATGAATTTAATGATAATGGGGAACTGGTTAACACTATTGAGCTTGAAAAAACTAAGTTTTATAAAACACAAGGGGGATTTGCTCCCCGGTTAGGAGTAAATTTTCTACTGGATGATCAGAGTTCTGTGAAGGCTTCCTATAATCGCCTGTACCAGTTTTTGCATCTGCTCACAAATACTACAACAACAACACCTACAGACCTGTGGCTGCCAAGCAGTAATAATGTAAAACCGCAGATTTCCGATCAGGTCTCTTTGGGATATTTCAGAAATTTCAGGAATAATGAATTCGAATCATCAGCAGAGTTGTATTATAAGAATATGAAGAATCAAATCGATTATAAAAACGGAGCTGAATTGTTATTAAACTCAATTGTTGAATCTGAACTGGTATTTGGAATAGGATGGGCTTATGGAGCCGAGTTTATGGTTAGGCGTAAGATTGGACGTATGACAGGCTGGTTAAGTTATACATGGTCGAAGACTATGAGACAATTTGATGAGATTAGTAATGGTAACCCCTTTCCCGCCCGGCACGATCGTACACATGATATTTCTGTCGTTACAATGTATAATTTAGGAAGGAAATTAAAGTTGTCAGCCAGTTGGGTTTATTATACTGGTAATGCTGTTACCTTTCCGAGCGGAAAATATGAGATTGACGGGAAAATTATTGGGTATTATACGGAGCGGAATGGTTACAGAATGCCGGATTATCACCGTCTTGATCTCGGTTTAGTATGGCTGCGGAAAAAAACCGATAAATTTGAATCGAGCTGGAGCTTTTCGGTTTATAATGCTTATGCACGTGAAAATGCCTATTTTATTGATTTCAGAGAGATAGAGGATAGCTCTGGCCTTACGGAAGCAGTGCAGGTTTCACTGTTTCGGGCTATTCCGTCGGTAAGTTACAGGTTCAGATTTTAAGATAAAGATATTCTGTCTTTTTTGAAAAATGGGATATTCAAAAATTAAATAAAATATAACTAGCATGATAAAAATTATCACCCAAGAATATGATTATAATTTAATGCAAGTTACATATGATATCTTTGAAAATAATTAATTTTAGTCATATGAAACGAGTCATGTACTATCGTTCACACAGGAGAAACATTATAAATGACGAGTTCCATCTCATAACGTTAAAATAAACAATTATAATGAGATGAATAAACAAATTTTACTGTATATATTAATACTACTTTTTTTTTCCGCTTGTGAGAAGGTTATCGACGTTGACCTTAATGAAGCAAGTCCGGCACTGGTCATCGAAGGTAACCTGTCTTTTGTTGACAGGTGTATAAAAG
>CAZTAL010000044.1:0-3770 GCA_964611525.1 uncultured Prolixibacteraceae bacterium | reverse complement strand
ATCTTTTGCTGCATTGTGCCACCGGGTAGGGTTAGTTTTTAGTATTTCCTTTAAAGTTTTGTGCAGTTCGGCTTCATCTTGTCCGCTTACCGGTTGGTCAAGGATTTCCGGATTGTTTTCGGCTTCATAGCCCCTGTGTACCATTAATGTTGCATCTCCGCCGTCGTCTACAATGAGATGAGGACCTTGTCCGTTGCCAAAGTCCAGTGCCTTCTGCGTGCACCACCAATATTCGGAAAGTGTTTCACCTTTCCATGCAAATACCGGAATGCCCGATTTTGCTATTGCAGCCGCAGCATGGTCTTGTGTCGAAAAAATGTTACAACTGGCCCAGCGCACCTTTGCTCCTAATTCAATGAGAGTCTCGATTAGTACGGCTGTCTGGATAGTCATGTGTAAACTTCCCGTTATCCTTGCTCCTCTGAGGGGTTTGGAGGCACTAAATTTCTTTCGTATTGACATCAGCCCCGGCATCTCCTTTTCAGCAATTTCTATCTCTTTTCTTCCAAAATCAGCTAATGATAAATCAGCTACTTTATTTTTCATTTCTTCTTTTACAGTTATACTCATTTAATAATAAATTTAATGCGACCAAACGGCGCAGTTTTAATAATATTTAATTTCCCATGTCAGACATAAATTTTATTCTCATGAGGCGAATGTCCTCTTCTGTATATTCATCTTCTCCAAGGTATTCTACAGCTTTCTCAAGTGAATCGTTTTCTGCTTCCCTGAAGTAATCAAAAACCTCGTCCTGGTGTTCTTTGTCGAGTACATCATTTATGTAATAGTCTATGTTAAGCCGGGTACCTGCATTGACTATGGCTTCTACTTCAGAGATGATATTTTTTACTTCTACCCTTTTAGCACTTGCGATATCTTCAAATGGAATTTTACGATCGATATTTTGTATAATAAATACTTTCATTTTAGATTTGTCGGCGACTGTACGTACCACGAAATCATCAGGTCTTTCAATTTCGTTTTCTTCAACATATTTTTTAATTACTTTTAAAAATTCTTTACCGTATCTTCTGGCCTTGCCATGACCAACACCTTGTATTTTCTGTAGTTCTTCCATTGAAACAGGGAATTGTATTGACATGTCCGCTAGTGAAGGATCCTGGAATATGACAAAGGGAGGCAGATTATTTTGTTTTGCTATTTTTTTTCTTAAATCCTTGAGAATAGAAAATAATACAGGATCTCCTCCTGTTCCTCCTGATGGCGCCCCCACAGGGGTAGTCAAATCTTCTTCTTCGTATTTATGATTTTTAACCAGCATAAAACTAGTAGGATTTTGAAGAAATTTGTGGCCTTCGGGAGTCATCTTAAGCAATCCGTAATTTTCAATATCTTTATTGACAAGTCCTTTAATCATTAATTGCCTGAATACTGCATTCCAAAATCTCTCATCATGGTCTTTGCCTGCGCCAAACGACTTTAATTTATAATGGTTAAAAGATTTAATAGCTGCAGTTTTTTTCCCAATGAGAATATTAGCTATATGTTCGGCTTTGTATTTTTCATTTACTTCCAGGATAGCTTTTAATGCTCTTACAACTTCATCTTTGGCTTCTACTTGTTTTTTAGGATTCAGGCAGTTATCGCAATTGCCACAGTTGCCTTCATAAGATTCACCAAAGTAATGCAGCAGGATTATTCTCCTGCATAATGCTGATTCGGCATAAGAAACAGTATCAAGTAGAAGTTGTTTCCCTATTTCTTGTTCTGCAACAGGTTTACCGTGCATAAATTTTTCCAGTTTTTGGATATCCTTATAGCTGTAAAATGTTATGCATTTCCCTTCTCCGCCATCGCGACCGGCACGGCCTGTTTCCTGGTAGTAGCCTTCAAGGCTTTTTGGAATGTCATAATGAATTACAAACCTGACATCCGGTTTATCTATACCCATTCCAAAAGCAATTGTTGCAACTATTACATCAATTTCTTCCATAAGGAATTTATCCTGGTTTCCGGATCGCGTGGCAGCATCCATTCCTGCATGATAAGGAAGAGCTTTAATTCCATTTACGTGTAATGTCCTGGCAAGTTCTTCCACTTTTTTACGGCTAAGGCAATAGATAATGCCCGATTTACCTTCGTTTTGCCTGATAAACTTTATTATCTGAGCCTCAGGTTTTATTTTGGGTTTTATTTCATAATATAAATTAGGACGGTTAAATGAAGCTTTAAAAACCTGTGCATCAAGAATGTCAAGGTTCTTTTGGATGTCGTGTTGTACCTTTGCTGTTGCAGTTGCCGTAAGGGCAATAACAGGAGCATTGCCTATTTCTTCAATTATAGGACGAATGCGACGATATTCCGGTCTGAAGTCATGACCCCATTCGGAAATACAATGAGCCTCATCAATTGCATAAAATGAAATATTTATTTTTTTCAGGAATTCAATATTATCTTCTTTTGTAAGCGATTCAGGTGCCACATAAAGTAATTTTGTCTTTCCCGCCAACACATCGTTTTTAACTTCCTGAATAGCTGCTTTAGATAATGAAGAATTCAGAAAATGTGCAACATAATTTTCGGTTTGCATTCCCCTTATCGTATCGACCTGATTTTTCATCAGGGCGATCAGGGGTGAGATAATAATTGCAGTTCCGTTAAGCAAAAGAGCAGGGAACTGATAAATCAAAGATTTACCTCCACCTGTTGGCATTAGAACAAAAGTGTTATTGCCATTCAGTACACTTTTTACAGCCTCTTCCTGCTGACCTTTAAAACGGTCAAATCCAAAATATTGCTGTAAATATTCTGTTAATGATTTATTTTTTTCCATAATACTTCTCTCTTCTCTCCTCTAAATATCCTTTTAAGGATTTTTTTGCAAATCCTAATTTATTAAAAGTAGAATAAATGGCAATAAGTTTTGTTAATTTTTAATAATAAATAGCATTCTTTTAAAAATGGACGGCTTAGGAGTATTAAATAATAATGAAGTACTTATATTTGTGATGTTTTTAAAAATCTGTATATATGAGTGAAGAATCTAAAAGGGAAGAAAGTGAAAAGCAAACCGGCAGCAAAAAAAAGACACAAAAAAAGAAGAGAGGTGTTAAGAGCCAATATGCAGAAATGTCTTTTTTGGAACATTTAGAGGAATTGAGATGGCATATTATCCGTTCAGCACTTGCTATAGTTATTTTTGCCGTTGTGGCTTTTATTCTTAAGGATTTAATTTTCGGGACTATAATTTTAAGACCTCGTATACCTGAGTTCTGGACTAACCGTATGCTGGCCAGGCTTGGAGAAATTGTAGGAAGTGA
This sequence comes from uncultured Prolixibacteraceae bacterium, assembly GCA_964611525.1. GTDB lineage: Bacteria > Bacteroidota > Bacteroidia > Bacteroidales > Prolixibacteraceae > JAAYJR01. The sequence continues at coordinate 486 of CAZTAL010000044.1, read as the reverse complement.
AGCACTGAAAATTAATCAGATACCCCTGGAGCTTATCAGTATTAAAATTGCAGGTCAGTTTATGACACATATCTGGGTCAGTATTATTGCCGGCTTTATAATTGCATCTCCACTGGTTTTTCATGAATTTTGGAGATTTATTAAACCGGCTCTTTATGAAAAAGAAAAAAAATACGCAAGCGGAGCGGTATTTTTTACTTCTGTTTTATTTTTTCTTGGAGTGTTATTCGGTTATTATCTGATAGTACCACTTTCAATTCATTTTTTAGGTACATATAATGTTAGTGGTGATGTTACAAATCAAATCAATTTGAAATCTTATATAGGTTCAGTCACCTCGATAGTACTTGCCTCAGGAGTGGTCTTTTTGATACCGATTTTTTCTTATTTTCTTAGCAAGGTAGGTATATTAACTCCTCAGTTTATGAAAACATACCGAAAGCATGCGTATGTTTTAATGCTTTTGCTATCTGCAATTATAACGCC
>CAZTAL010000043.1:0-25011 GCA_964611525.1 uncultured Prolixibacteraceae bacterium | reverse complement strand
AAAAGAACCAAATAATCCAATTTCTTTAACGGCAAAATCTTTATATAGAATTGGCTTTAATTCTTTCAACTTATATAATATCTCTTTTCTGGTAAGCATATTTCAAATATAGTCATTTTTTGAATTTTTTTCTGTCATGTTACCTCCAAATCATAGAAAGGAACGTGAAATGTAATGTGAAATTATTACTTTATTAATTGGTTCAATTGGCTCATTAATGATTCACGAATGGTTTCGTTGAACAATTAATGACTCAAAATAAGTTTAGATTAGGTGGTAAATCACACCAAACTTTTATAAATCAGGTTTCAACTTCCAAATGTCAAGGAAGCACCGGTATAAAAGTATAAGCGTTATATGAAAAATTTATGTGACGCTTTTTACTTTTAGTTGGGATGATCGAATCCCTGGGCTTAAAAAGTTTTTTTACTTTTTGGAATGATGCAGGTTCATTTTTTTTAATCCGGAAAGATCTTTTTTTGCTTCTTCGGTAAAATAGAGGGTATATGTCATAGACTTTCAAGAAATTTGAAGTATTTTATTAAATTCAGATTTCTGAGATTCTTTAACATCTCTGGGAGTAATTTATAAAATGATTACTGATCTTTTGTTCATTGTCGGATGTTTTTCATAATTTTATAGTCGCTTGATAAAGAAGATCATCCATTTTTACAACTTCATAACAGCCAAAAACCATGACCGATACCAAAATTATTTTCGAAGTTAAGTTTTTATATACTCCTATTGTCAACTATGCTATTCAGCAAAACAAAATTCCTTTAGTCAGAAAATTAAGTATTGAAAATCTGTCAAATAATGATCTTGCAGATATTCATGTAAAGATTGAGTGTGAACCCGAATTTGCAAACAGATGGCAGCATCAAATCGACGTTATTCCGGCAAATCAAAGTTTGATTTTGGATGTACATGATTTCAGGCTTTCTTCGCGGTTTCTGTCCGAACTTACTGAAAAAATAGCAGGAGAAATAAAACTAACCATATCTGCAGGAGAAGAGGTTATTTTTCAAAAAATTTATTCAGCAGATGTTTTAACTTTCGATCAATGGAATGGAATAGGGGTATTGCCTGAAATGTTAGCTGCTTTTATAACACCAAATCATCCCGAAATTTCGAAGATATTAAATTCTGCATCCGGGATACTGAATCGCTGGACCGGGAATCCTTCTTTTGATGCCTATCAGAGTTTGAATCCTGACCGGATTAAAAAGCAAATGGCAGCAATTTATGAGGCAATCGCTTCATTGGAATTGATTTACTGTTCCCCGCCAGCAAGTTTTGAACAGGAAGGTCAGCGTATCAGGATGTGCGACGCAATATTCTCTCAAAAATTGGCTACTTGTATTGATATTTCTCTTCTATATGCCGCATGTCTGGAGGCAATTGGATTAAATCCACTTATTATTGTGATTAACGGGCATGCTTTTGCCGGATGTTGGCTGATAGACCAAACTTTTCCTGATTGTATCAATGACGATGTTTCTCTAATAAAAAAACGCACAGCCAGTGGCATAAACGAAATTGGCCTTGTTGAATCTACATTTATGAATGCAGGCCAAAAGGTCTCTTTTGATGAAGCAATGAATGCAGCCAATTATAAATTGGTGAATGAAGACAACTTCATTTTATTTATTGATATCAAAAGAGCACGTTACAGTGGAATTAAACCATTGCCGCAACGAGTAAAAACCGATAACGGTTGGGAGATTGTAGAGCATGGGGCTAAAAAATGTATTTCGGAAGCACCGGAGCAAATTAATGCAGAACAATATGATCTCGACGATAGTAATATTCCAATAACAAAACAAAAACTTTGGGAACGAAAGCTTCTTGATTTAAGTTTAAGAAACAATCTCTTAAATATGAAGGTGACTCAAAGTACTATTCAGTTAGTTTCAATAACCCTTAATTTATTTGAAGATGCCCTCGCCGATGGAGAAGAATTTCAAATTCTTCCCAAACCGGATGATTGGGCTAATCCATTATGCATTTCAAATGTTTATCAGGAAGTTAACAAATCAGAACCAGTTATAGATTTATTAAAACACGAACTTTCCCAAAAGAAGTTAAGATCGTATTTCACAGAGAATGAACTTTCGAAAGCGTTGACTAAGCTTTATCGTTCATCGCGGTTATCCCTGGAAGAGAATGGTGCAAATACGCTTTATCTGGCCATTGGTTTTTTAAAATGGTATGAAACTTCCTTGAGTGAATTACCTCGTTATGCTCCTTTATTACTGCTTCCGGTCGAGATTATCCGGAAGTCTGCTCAAAAAGGATACATCATTCGGAGCAGAGAAGAGGAAACGCTGATGAATATAACTTTGCTTGAAATGCTCCGGCAAGATTTCGGAATCACGATTAATGGATTAGAGGAATTGCCCCGCGATGAAAGTGGTGTAGATGTTAGAAGAATATTTAATATCTTCAGGAAAGGAATAATGTTGCAATCCAGATGGGATATTGAGGAACACGCGTTTTTGGGTATTTTTTCCTTTAATAAATTCATTATGTGGAATGACATTCACCATAATGCTGCAAAGCTGAAGGAAAATAAAATTGTTGCAAGCCTTATATCAGGCAAGATTGAATGGGATGCAGATGAGTCCCTGGCAGAAATGAAAAATCCGGATAAGACCTATTTGCCTTCTGATATTTCTTTACCCATTAGTGCCGATTCCTCTCAATTAGAAGCTATTTGTGCTGCTGTGCAGGACAAAAGTTTTATTTTGCATGGACCACCGGGAACCGGTAAATCCCAGACCATTACAAATATCATTGCTAATGCTTTATATCAGGGAAAGAAAGTTCTGTTTGTAGCTGAAAAAATGGCTGCATTATCGGTGGTTCAAAAACGATTAACAGATATTGGTCTTGATCCGTTTTGCTATGGAATCAAATGAACCTATTTTTATTAAAAATCTTGAAAATGTTCAGGGAGATGAAAGAGATGTTATTTTATTTTCAATGGGCTACGGACCGGATAAAAATGGCAACATTAGCTTAAATTTCGGACCACTAAACAGAGAAGGAGGCTGGAGAAGATTGAATGTAGCGGTTTCACGCGCCCGATACGAAATGAAAGTTTTTTCAACCTTGCGGTCCGACCAGATTGATATTACCCGTACGTCATCTGAAGGAGTTGCAGGGATAAAGGCATTTTTGGAATATTCAGAAAAAGGTAAAAAGGTTTTATCTCAAAAAAACAATTTCCTGAAAGAGAAGCCCAACTATTTTGAAAGTCATATTGCTGAGGAGATACGCAAATTCGGTTATGATGTACACATCAACATTGGTTGTTCCGGTTATCGAATTGATATTGGTGTGATCAATCCGGAAAATATTTCAGAATATATATTGGGAATTCTTACCGATGGTGAAAATTACAGATCGGCTAAAACTGCAAAAGACCGGGAATTGATCAGGATGCAGGTTCTGCAGTTGCTTGGCTGGAATATTTATAAACTTTGGTCACCTGACTGGTGGGACAATCCCCGAAAAGTGATACAGGAAATAAAAGATGCAATAGAGAATGCCAAAAATCCTGTCGAATTTGTATCTCCCTCAATAGAATATAGCGAACCAACAGGATTTGGAACTCAACAAAAACAAAAGCAGTTTGCAGGTGTGAAGCTACAGGGTATCACACAGCATATTATAGTGACAAATCGTGAATATGCGGTATATAAAGTATGCTCATTACCTAATACGATTTTAAACTTTTCTGATGAATTTTTTGACACACACAGGGCACAGAAGATACTTAACCAAATTCAGAAGGTAATCCAAACAGAAGCCCCAATCAGTCAGGGGTTATTATCCAAACGGATTTTGACGGCCTGGGGAATAAGCCGACTTGGTGTACGGTTAAAAGAATATTTGGATGGTCTATATGGTAGTTTAAACCTGAGATTTACCCGGCAAGACAGTAATTATTTTTACTGGAACGAGGAACAAAATCCTGAAACGTACAATACCTTTCGTGTCCCGGCAAATGATGATCAAAAGCGAAGCCCAGAAGATTTACCTAAACAGGAAATTGCAGCGGGCTTGGTTGAAATTTTGACCAACCAAATTAGTTTACCTGCGGGGGATTTGGTGAAAGAAGCGGCACGTTTGTTCGGTTATGCCCGGTTAGGTGGTAATGTAGAACAAGCTATGAAAACAGGAATTGAGTATGCCCTTCAAAAAAGCATTATAGCAGAAAATAACGAGCGAATTGTTTTAAACTAATCCTTTTTCTAAATGAGCTTTTAATATACAACATATACTAATTTTTATTTTTTTGATCAGACAAACTCTTTAATGGTGATAAACCATAGGAAATATTGTTCGTATTTTAGATGCGAATATTAAAAAATGGCGCATAAATGGATAAAAAATCAAAGAACAACAAAGCAAGAAAGATACTTTCCGGTCAAAAAAGAAGTGGAAAATCAATAGAAGAATCCTTGTGGAATTCAGCGAATAAGCTGAGGGGGACGGTTGAGTCGTCCGAATATAAGCATGTGGTTTTAGGATTGATATTTCTGAAGTTCACAAGCGACAAATTTGAAAAACGCAAACAGGAACTCATTATCGATGGGAAAGAGAAATACGTCGAAATGAAAGAATTCTACAACATGAAGAATGTATTTTTTCTTCCCGAAATATCCCGCTGGAGTTACATAATGAAAAATGCAAAACAAGATGATATTGCGTTAAAAATTGATACCGCCCTGCACACCGTTGAAAAAAACAATCCAACATTGAAAGGAGCTCTGCCCGATAACTATTTCTCTCGTCTGAACATGGAGGTGAGCAAATTGTCGGCTCTGCTCGACACCATTAACAACATCGACACGCTGAAAGACAAACAGCAGGATGTTGTGGGGCGTGTTTATGAATATTTTCTGGGGAAATTTGCACTGGCAGAGGGAAAAGGGAAAGGCGAATTCTATACGCCTAAAAGCATTGTGAACCTGATTGCCGAAATGATAGAGCCATACAAAGGAATTATTTATGATCCGGCCTGCGGAACCGGTGGCATGTTTGTTCAGTCGGTGAAGTTTATTGAAGCACACCAGGGTGACAAACGGGAGGTATCTATTTACGGACAGGAATTGATGTCCACCACTTACAAACTGGCCAAAATGAACCTCGCCATAAGGGGTATTTCTGCAAACCTGGGAGCCGTACCTGCCGATACCTTTGCCCGTGATCAGCATCCCGATTTAAAAGCCGATTTTATCATGGCCAATCCTCCATTTAATCTCAAGGATTGGCGGGCTGCGAACGAATTAATTGACGATCCCCGCTGGAGAGGTTACGATGTTCCCCCTGCAAGTAACGCCAACTATGGCTGGATTCTGAATATGGTTTCCAAGTTGTCTGATAACGGTGTTGCAGGGTTTGTGCTTGCAAACGGAGCGCTATCCGGTGGGGGAAGCGAGTATCAGATTCGCAAAAAGCTGATTGAGAATCGGTTGGTTGAGTCGATTATGGTTTTGCCGCAAAATATGTTCTACACCACCAATATAAGTGTTACTGTTTGGATTTTAAGCAACAATAAAAGAGAAGGGAAATTAAAACTGAATGGCGTAGAGAAAGATTACAGAAACCGGGAAGATGAAATCCTGTTTATGGATCTGCGTCAAATGGGAGCCCCGCTTGAAAAGAAATTTACCCAGCTTTTACCGGAGGATATTGATAAAGTTGCCCGAACACTGCATACCTGGCAGCAGAAGAAAGCGGAAACAGAATATAAGAATATTCCGGAGTTTTGTTACTCGGCAAACATTGAAGAAGTCCGGAATAAAGATTATTCACTTGTGCCGAGTAAATACATTGAGTTTGTGAACCGGGATGAGAATATTGATTTTGACGAGAAAATGAAAACTTTGCAGTCGGAGTTTTCTGATTTGCTTAAAGCAGAGGAGCAGTCTAAAAAAGAGTTATTAAACGTTTTTAAAAAATTGGGTTACGGGATTAAACTTTAAACCCCTCGAATTCGAGGGAATTAAAAACCAGGCCGGATTAAACCGCTTTGTACTTTCGGTAAAACAGTGGGTTGCAAAAACCAATTCAGTTGGAATTATTGCCAGGGCCGGCAGGTACGGTGGAACCTTCGCTCATAAAGATATTGCATTCGAGTTTGCTTCATGGGTCTCGCCACAGTTTAAAATTTATTTGATAAAAGAATTCCAACGCCTGAAAGATGAAGAATTAAAGCAGTTGGGCTGGGATATTAAACGAAACCTTACTAAAATCAACTACCGTATCCACACCGATGCCATTAAAGAAAACCTGATACCGGATAACCTTACTCCGCAGCAAATAAACTATGTTTATGCCAGTGAAGCCGATGTATTAAACATGGCTCTCTTTGGTAAAACCGCAAAACAATGGCGTGACGAAAATCCAGGGGAAAAAGGAAATATTCGCGATTATGCCAATGTTTCACAATTGGTATGCCTGGCTAACCTTGAAAATCTGAATGCTGTTTTTATAAATGAAGGGATGACTCAGTGTGAACGCCTTGCAAAATTGAACCAGATTGCCATTAGTCAAATGAAAATACTGTTGCAGGAAAACACGCGGAGGTGTTTTTCTGACAACGATCCATAAATTTACTGAGGACACAGAGCTTTTAACAGAACGTTATAATATCATCTGTATTTCGGATGAGGCACATCGCAGTCAAACCAACCTGGATCAAAAGGTACGCGTAACAAAAGACGGAGTAAAAAAGACCTTCGGATTTGCCAAATACCTGCACGATTCTTTGCCCAATGCTACCTATGTCGGCTTTACAGGTACACCAATTGACTCTACGCTTGATGTTTTTGGAGAGGTGATTGATTCTTACACCATGACAGAATCAGTTACTGATGAAATAACCGTTCGGATCGTTTATGAAGGTCGTGCCGCTAAAGTTTTACTGAACAACAGCAAATTGCGGGAGATTGAAAAATTTTATAAGCAATGTGCTGAGGAAGGAACCAATGAATACCAGATAGAAGAGAGTAAAAGGGCGATGGCAAATATGAATGCCATTCTTGGTGATCCTGACCGGCTGAAATCCATAGCTGAAGATTTTATCAGACACTATGAAAAAAGAGTGAGCGAAGGGGCTTCTGTAAAAGGCAAAGCGATGTTTGTTTGCAGCAGCAGGCCTATTGCCTGGGAATTGTACAAAAAAATTGTAGAGTTGCGCCCGCAATGGCTGGAAGTAAAAATGTATGAAACTGTCTGCGCTGAAGCTTCGGCAGGCAGGGAAGACGCTGATTTAACAGATAAAGAAAAACGGGAAATCAAACCCATAGAACTCATAAAAATGGTAATGACCCGCGATAAAGACGATGAAGAAGAATTATATAATTTGCTGGGGAATAAAAAATACCGGAAAGAGCTGGACCGGCAGTTTAAAAACAAAAAATCGAATTTTAAAATAGCCATTGTTGTAGATATGTGGTTAACCGGTTTCGATGTTCCGGTGCTTGACACAATGTATATCGACAAACCGGTTCAGCGACACAACCTCATTCAAACCATTTCGCGCGTCAACCGCAAAGTGGAAGGCAAAAACAAGGGTTTGGTGGTTGATTATATCGGGATCAAGAAGCAGATGAACCTGGCTCTTGCTCATTATAATAAAACGGATCAAAACAATTTTGAAGACATTGAACAATCGGTTGTGGTTGTTAAAGACCACCTGGATTTGCTCAATAGAATTTTTCATAAATTCGATACCATGCCCTATTTTAAGGGAACTCCGCTGCAGCAACTGAATACACTTAACATGGCTGCAGAATTTGTGCAGGTTACCAACGAACTGGAAAAGCGATTTATGCATCTGGTAAAACGGTTAAAAGCTGCTTATGATATTTGCTCCGGAAGTGAAGAAATCAGTCAGGCTGAAAGAGATCTTATACATTTTTACCTGGCGGTGCGTTCTATCGTATTTAAGCTAACAAAAGGAGAGGCTCCGGATATTGCACAGATGAATGCCAAAGTCAGCGAAATGATTAAAGACGCATTGCAGAGTAACGGAGTGGAGGAGATATTTAAACTGGGGGATAATAAACAGAAAGAGTTAGATATTTTTGATGATGATTACCTGGCAAAAATTGAAAAAATCAAGCTGCCAAATACCAAAATCAAATTATTGCAGCAACTTCTTGCAAAGGCAATTGATGACTTTAAAAAGGTAAATAAAACAAAAGGAACAGACTTTTCGAAGAAGATGAAAGCGCTTGTTGATAAATACAACGAGCGCAGAGAGGCAGATATTTTAAGAAGTGAAGTGCTGGAAGATTTTACCGATGAAATTATTGATTTATACCACGCTTTGAAAAAAGAGAAGGAATCATTCAATGAGCTGGGCATCGACTTTGAGGAGAAAGCCTTTTACGATATATTGAAGTCACTGGCTCATAAATATGACTTTGAATACCCGGAAGATAAACTGATTTATCTTTCGAAAGAGGTTAAAAATGTGGTGGATGATAAGGCGAGATATACCGACTGGAGCAAGCGCGCCGATATAAAAGCTGAATTGAAAGCAGATTTAATTATCCTCCTTGCAGATAACGATTATCCTCCGGTTGACCGTGATGAGGTTTATAAAGAGATTTTTGAGCAAGCCGAAAATTTTAAAAAATACCAGAATTATAAAGTGTTCTCCCGTTATTCTCCGGCTCCAAAATCCTGAAAAATTTTGTCTGAGGGGTTCTGGTTTTCCTGAACCTTTAAAAGGTTTACACTGACACTCTTTGATCAGGGAATTTAGTTTGTTCAAAACTTTCTTGTCGTTTTTCTGCCAGTACAAATAGTCTTCCCATGCAGTTTTATCCCAGAAAATATCCATTATTCGGAAAGGTTATGCTTTTGGAGGCATTTTTTCGTATTGATGTTTTCTATGGCACTTTCAAGTCTTTGACGATTTGTTTTACTACTATTCAAATGCATTGTTTCCTGCATGGCATTATATTCAGTTAAGAGTGAAACCAGATGGTGAACATATTGCCTGATTAAAATTACATTGAGGATATAAAATTACAGACTGGCAGCGCAAAGGGATTGCCCTAAGCGGTGTAATGCAGATTCAATTTTCCTGCATTGTTTTTCTGAGGCAAAAGCCAATCCGCCTTTATATTTCCGGAGCAGTGATTCATTCATACCATTTTTCCGGGCGAAGCTACTTAAATTTATTTCATCGAAATGATTAAACAAACTTGCAACATCGTATTTATATTCAAATTCAATATTCCCTTTCAGTTCTGCTGGAAGATCTTTACCGTTATCCAGGTAACTTTCAATTACCTCCTGCAGGGCTTCTTTCATGTCGGAAATGGCATCTTCAACCTTTGCACCCTGTCCGTTTAATACTGTAAATTTTGTATTTGGTGAATAAACACTATAAAATCCGTCTTTCCCTTTTTCAACTATAATCAATATTTTTTTCATGGTCGTTACTTTTTTAATCCTGCCATTTTTAAAATCGAATTCAACGTTCCGTCAGGAATCTCCCGGTTTCCATGTTTTTCCACAGGTATTTTACCCTTTTTGGATGGATGAGAAAAAATATGGTACCTTTTTGTCCGTTCAATATACCAACCATCTTTCTCCAACAACCGGTATAGTTCGTTAAATTTCATAATCGTAAATTATTACGCAAAAGTAACGTTTTTGTTCCAAATATAAAAATACTTTCACATATACTTCTTCAACCTCTGATAATTTGTGGCCATATCAAAGCCTTCAAGACGGAATTTTTGTCGGCCGTTAAGAAGCGGTTTTAGCTCCTGCTCTGAAATCTGGCAAAAAAACACCGGAGACAGAAAATCATCACTGGGAAATCCGGGCAAAAGACGATCCTGAAGATGTGGAGTCGCGAGGATTTTGTTATAGAGCAGTGTCCCCGGATATACCCTGAAATATGAATTTACACCAACAGAATATAAGGGAAAGCTGTCAAGGAAATCGAGCATACGGGCTGTAACTGATAAAGGTTCATCCGGGTAACCGACTGAAAGATCAACCATTACTTTGATACCATTATCCCGGGCCAAAAAGAAAAAGGGCTCAAGCCGGGTAAAACTATCCGGACCGTATCGCAATGTATCAATACTCACTGTTATCATGGTAGCTCCCGAAACAGCAAGCCAGTGAAACAGCCTGGAAGTAACAGGTTCCGGTTTCATGTAAAGTGTCCATTGGATCGCCCCTGTAATATCCACAATTGCACGGCAGACATCAATGCAATGACTTTCTGATATATTGAATTCCGGATCGCACAAATGAAACTGACTTGCCCCCCTACCAATAAGCTGCTCTATTTCACGGGCTACTGCCTGGGGATCGCAATGCGAAACCGGCGTTCCCGCTTCCACACAAAAAAAACAGGACTCGTTGCATCCGTATTGCGTACGAAATCCAAAAATCCCTTCATGCTGAAGATACTGCGAAGAATCAATGACATCTGCCCTGAGGGTTGGGGTATGATCAGCCTTCAACGCAATATACCCGTCCCGGACAGAAACCCTGTCACTGACCTTACACTGCGGCAACTCATCCATCAGTGCCACCAGCGCCCGTTCTCCGGGACCGTAGATTCCATATTCCGCCCCGGTATAGGAGAGAATCTTTTCCGGCATTATTGAAAATCCGCTGCCACCTAATACAACAGGAATTCCAAAGTTTTTACACAACCTGACATAGTCACGTATCTCTGGAAGAAAAAACCGGTTTCCATGATATAATGCCGTATCAACTTGTCTGACAGTAATACCCGTAATATCCGGTCTCCGATTCTGCATTGCCTTCACAAGCTCCTCTGAAGGATTATTGCTGAAACACAAATCGAGCACATCAACATCATGACCAGCCTCTGTTATTGCACCAGCCAGGTACTCAAGACCGAGCGGCATTACCGGTGGATTGCGGTACGTGTTAGGATTAATAAGAAAAATCTTCATTTTTATTCAAATAATTATAGCATGTACGGCAGCTTAACATAATAGTATTTATCTATCCTTCAATCAAATTTTACAATAAAAACCTAAATTTACTATTATTTTTATTTGCTGTATAATTCCGTTGTCAACATACTTCGTTTTTTCGTTGTTTTTGATTAGTTCTAAGTAATGATTGCCACGCGGGATGCACAGAATTATGTAAATTAACCCTTATGACATATCTTAAACGGACAAAAGGCTCTTACCTCTCGAACGATTTGACTCTTCGCTGAAAATTTTCACAAATCAGGATGCAACTTCTGGCTGGCTGAGGAACCTATTCATTAAATAACATATTGAATTATAGAATGTTATTATTATTTAAGAAGCTTTTAAAAGAGAAGTTTGTATATTAAACTTCCTTGAATCTACTCAAAAATTTATATGCAAAATTATTCAAACTGTTGTCTATCAGCACAAAATTAATATTCGCAAGTGAAAAAGTACTTATTTAAAAAAGTGGAGTAACTTCAAAAAAACAGTATATTGCTTTTATTATGAAATGTAATAAGCTTACATATACACTCAGAGGAGGATGGAAAAATATAAAATTGCAGCTTCAGGGTTTTAAAAAAACCTGTGGGCTGTACTGGATTCGAACCAGTGACCTCGTACGTGTGAGGCACGCGCTCTGAACCTACTGAGCTAACAGCCCCTAAATTATTTTATGTGGAGATAAGGGGACTCGAACCCCTGCCCTCCTCAGTGCGATTGAGGCGCTCTGGCCAACTGAGCTATATCCCCTCATAAAAAAGGAATAAAAACCTCATCCCCGTTAATAATTTTAATACCTGCCCATTTAAATATAAAAAATACTTTCCTGATTGCCTGAAAAAATTCCCCGGCCCTTTCAAGGTATAATACCGGAACTTCGTGGATAAAATTAATATTTCCAGTTTATAAAGGTAAAAATAATGAAATGATTAATCCTGTAATTTTATAAATATTTATGACTTCCGGGTCTGAAACATTTATATTCATTAAAATCGTAACTTAGCTGTTTAGTAATAAATCAAAAAGTTATAAAACGAGCATGATTATAAAATCACCCTAGGGTATGATTAAAACATATCCGAGTTGCTTATGATATCCTTGAAAATAATAAATTTTAATCATATGAAACAGTTAGCGGTTTTTTTCTTTGTAGTTATAATAGCTTTTCTGATTTCCTGTCAGCCAGCTCAGAAAAAATTTACTATAGGGTATGTTCAGATAACCGAGGATCCGGTGCTTGAAGCTGCAAAGAATGGCGTTTTTCATGCCCTTGCTGATTCGGGGTTCACCGATGGAATCAATATTCAAGTAATTAATAAGAACGCGCAGGGCAATCTTTCGATGATTTCCGCGATACTACAGTCATTTATATCCCAAAATGTTGACTTAATAATAACAAACAGTACTCCCTGTATGGCAGCTGCTGCTCAATTAGTTCATAATATTCCTGTTGTTTTTACTGTATCCTATTCACCGGAACAGATCGGTATGAAAATGGTGCCTGATAACATTTTCGGAGTATATGACTCTTTGAGGGCTGATGAATTTACTGATCTGGTAACAGAATGCATGCCGGGATTGAAAAGGATCGGAATGCCATACAACAATGCCGAACAGAATGCTGAATATTCTGCACGAATACTGGAAAATACCTTTTCCCAAAGGGGTATCGATATTGTTAAAGCTCCTGTGAACAGCGTCAATGATATTTTGCAGGCCGGACAGTACCTTTCCGGGAAGCAAATCGATGCATTTGTGGTTTCTGCTGATAATACCGTGTACCTGGGTTTGCCTGTCCTTACAAAATTAGCTTCTGAAAATAAAATACCACTATTTGTGACAGATCCTATGCAAACTGAAAAAGGGGCAGCTGTGGGATTTGGATGTAATTACGAAAAATGGGGTTACCAATCAGGCTTAAAAGCTGTTATGATTATAAAAAACAAAATACCTTCTGTTCCTATCGAAACAATGCCGGATTATGAACTTACTATAAATCTTAAATCATGTGCCCTGCAAGGAATTTCACTATCTGAGAAAATTATCGCCCGTGCAAACAGAACCATAAATTAACACGGATAAATTGTAAAAAAAATAAGGGAACCCGGGTTGAAGGGGCCATCAACCTGCCAGCATAAATATTTATCATATTCTATTTTTCAACAGGTAAATACACAGTAAATACAGAACCTTTCTCCTCCTCAGTTTCCACCTTTAGTTCTCCACCGTGACCTTTTGTAATAATATCATAACTCAATGATAATCCCAGGCCGGTACCCTGTCCGGCAGGCTTGGTTGTAAAAAAGGGTTGAAAAATCTTTTCAAGAATTGTTTGCGGAATTCCGATTCCGTTATCCCTTACACAAATTTCAATTTTACCTTTCATCCTTTTCGTGCTCACCCAAACAGTCGGTTCATAGACATCCTGGTTGAGTTTTTTCATTTCGTTTACTGCGTAAAATGCGTTGCTGACTAAATAGGGTAATAAAAGAGTGGCTCAAACCCCGGTCTTCTTCCGGCAGATATTTCAATAAACCCATATTGGCTCCAAAATAAACTGTCCCGTCAGGAAGGACACAAATGTTTGGCGGGCTTTCATTGCAATTGGTATCGTTGAATTTAAAAAAAGGAGTTTTAAATACTTCATATTTTCCGTTTTTTAATCTCAATACTCCTTTGTGGTAGGTGAAATTTCCTTTTGATTCCTCAAATCAGATATCTCCGTTGGATTGTTGCAAAAAGGAAGTTACTTTCCCGGTGATCATCTGAAAATCAGGATGTCTGACAAAACTATCTGCTTCAGCCACATACCTGAATATGCCTTCTTCTGTACTGATGACCACCTCGCCCGAATTCAAACGAAACGGCAATCCGTTATCATATGGCAAACCCCTGCCTGCCGGGTATTTTTTCCAGTAAACCACACTGTCGAGCGCCTCATTAAACCTGATCTTATAGAGACTGCTTAAAGACGATGACCAAAAATCCCCTGAAGTATCTTCCCATACAGCGTAAACCGGAAAGTTATACCCTTTAATAAAGCGTTTGAACTCCCATGAAATGCCATTGGAGCGGATCAGGCCAAATCCTCTGTCTCCACCCACAAGAAGGTATTTCGGATGGTTATTCAGGGTTCCAAAACAGATTGCTAAGATTCTGCTGGAATGGGGGATGAGAAAAGTTTGATTTCCTCTGACTTCATATATTCCCGGATTTTGGGTCAGCAACAGGGTGTTTTTTGCCTCAACCAGATCAAAGCTCTGTCCATATGTTCCGGGTAGAATCCCGAAAGAACAATCAGGTTTCAGCATGTGCAGGTATTGGCCGGTACCAACGTACAATTTCTCATTGAAGTATTTTACAAAAAGAACGGATCCCAGCAGCCCTTCCTGTTCTGTATAATGAACGAAAGGAAACTCATATTCTATGCGGCTGATACCATTGTCGAGGGCGGCCCAAAGATTCCTGCTTTTATCGCAATAGATACTGTAAACCGTGTTATCCTGAAGACCAGATTTCTTATCGAAAAAATTCCTGATCGTGCCATCAGCTGAAAAGACAACAATCCCGGCCGTTATCGTGCCCACTGCGTAATTACCATACTAATGCTGGTAAAAAATTGTTTATTCCCCTTGAAAATTACATGAATATTTTTGAATGGCGTGCAGGCGGAAATAAAACAGAAATAGTGAAAGCTCAATTTGGTGAACTTTCAGGAGCTGTCGGGGCTGCATGCTTTGCAAGGGAAAATTATTAAAATTATATTAATAAATCTTTTTTCAATTAATTCATCTATATCATTATTAAATAGCAAATTAGCAATATTTTGAATCAACCATTGAAGGATACTATATCACCACTTTTAATCCACTTCCTGAAACATGTCAGGAAGAAGTCATTAATATCCCTTTGGTAATCAACAACTAATATATTTACCCTCTTTATTTTTCAGGCTACCCTCATGCTACTGAAATTCCTTGATTCAGATAAACATCCTGAATCAGATTTAAAAGCTTAACTCCCTCTTTCATAGGTCGCTGAAATGCTTTCCTTCCTGAAATCAAACCAGAGCCTCCGGCGCGTTTGTTGATAACAGCAGTGCGAACAGCCAGCGAAAAATCATCAGCACCCGATGACGCCCCGCCAGAATTGATTAAGCCGATTTTACCCATATAACAGTTGGCGACCTGATAGCGGCAAAGATCAATCGGATGGTCAGAGGTTAACTTTTTGTACATATCCGGATGGGTTTTGCCAAACTTGAGATCAATAAATCCTCCATTTGTTTCAGGCAACTTTTGTTTAATCAGGTCGGCTTTGATGGTAACCCCCAGGTGATTTGCCTGGCCGGTCAAATCAGCAGCCGTATGATAATCCTTTTCTTTGGTTTTAAAACTGCTGTTCCGGGTATAACACCATAAAACCGTTGCCATCCCTAATTCATGTGCCCGCTCAAAGGCGTCAGCAACTTCAATAATTTGCCTGTTGGATTCCTGTGAGCCAAAGTAGATGGTAGCTCCAACTGCCGTTGCACCAAGATTCCAGGCTTCTTCCACATTGCCAAACATGACCTGATCATATTTATTAGGATAGGTAAGAAGTTCATTGTGATTTATTTTTACAATAAAAGGAATTTTGTGTGCATACCTTCGTGCATGCAACGACAGTCCGCCAAATGTCGTTACAACTCCGTTACATCCTCCTTCAACTGCCAATTTAATGATATTCTCCGGATCAAAATAATCAGGATTGGGAGCAAACGAACTTCCGGCAGTATGCTCAATTCCCTGGTCAACAGGTAAAACCGATAAATATCCTGTGCCGGAAAGGCGCCCGTGATGGTAAAGAGAAGAAAGACTTTTCAATACCTGAACATTTCTATCCGAAATGCCAAAAACATTATCTATTACAGACGGGTTCGGCAGGGTTAATTTGTCTTTTGGAATACGTGTTGCTTTATAAGTTAACAAATATTCTGCTTCGTTCCCAAGCAATTTTTCTATCTGCGCCATACTGTTTAATGTATTTTCCATTTTTCAAAATTTTTAATATCTCGCCGTTGAATTTAATAAATTATAATCTTAATACAAAATTTTCCAGGATAGCTGATATATAACTATTGACAGTAAACACAGATATTTTACAACCATGTACAAGTTCCAACATAAATATTCCGATTTGATTATCCATAACGTTGGGCTCCTGGTGGGTGCGTATAATTCATATCCTCCTTTATCGGTCTGTCTTACTAAAATAGGAATTCGTTGATATGTCCTTAATTTATTAACTCTTTAATAAAATCTTTATACTGCCATATAATAAAATTATATAGTCTTTATGAATACTTAATCATCTTTGCACTGATAAATTATAAACAGTTGGGAAAAGTATTTGATGAGTGATATAATTAATTTCAGAATTGTATTTAAAGTTATCAGCAGAAATCTTTTTATAATTTCTGTGGCTTTATTAGTTAATATTTTCATTGCCCTTTTTTATTCTGAGCCAATATCTCCTTTTGTATTTTCGCTAATAATTGCCTTTTTGTTGGGGATTACTTTAAATAAGCTAACTCACATAAAACAAAAAGAAGTTAATATCCAAAGAAAAGATGCATACCTAACCGTTACTTTATCATGGCTTTTTTTAAGCTTAACAGGAAGTTTACCCTATCTGTTTTCTCAAACAATACCTTCAGTTTATGATGCAATTTTTGAATCTGTATCAGGATTTACTACAACCGGATCATCTATTTTACAAGATATCGAGGCACTTCCAAAATCTATATTGTTCTGGAGAAGTTTAACTCATTGGATTGGCGGAATAGGTATAATAGTTCTTTTTATTATAGTTATGCCTGCACTTCATATTGGAGGGTATCATTTATTTACTCTTGAGTCCTCATTCCAGGAAAAAATTCAACCACGAATTAAAACAGTAGGAGTCCGGTTGCTTCTCATTTATATCACTCTGACAATTTTGGAAATAATCTTTCTCCTCCTGGGGAAGATGAATCTTTTTGAGAGTGTATGTCATGCTTTTGGTACTATAGCTACAGGTGGATTCTCTCCAAAAAATACCAGCATTGCAGATTATTCTGCATACATCCAATATGTAATAATGATATTTATGTTTTTATCAGGGACAAATTTTATTGTTCATATTTTTCTGGTAACCAGAGATTTTAAAAATATAAAGGGAAATGATGAGTTTCTTTTTTATTCATTGGTAGTTATTTTTCTTGGCCTTGTTATTTCCTCATCCTTAATTCTTGAAATGGATAAACCGGTTGAAGAATCTTTCAGGGAAGGGTTTTTCCAGGTTATTTCTATTGTAACTTGCACCGGATATGCAACTGCTGACTATATGCAATGGCCTCAATATGCCTGGATAATTATTTTTCTTGCAATGTTTTTAGGGGGAAGCACAGGCTCAACAGCCGGCGGAATAAAAATGGCTAGGCATCTTATCGTACTTAAAAGTGTTATAAAGTATTTTAAGCAACTGATTTCACCTAATGCCGTGCTTCCTAATGTAAAAATAAATAAAAAAACATTAAGCGATGAAAATATTAATTCTATTTTTACTTTTATATCGATCTATTTGTTAATTTTTATTGCAGGAAGCGTTTTACTTTTTTATATGGGACTTGATTTTAAATCAGCAGCTAGTTCTGTTGCTACCTGTATGGCGGGTATTGGTCCCGGCTTAGGGTCTGTCGGACCAGCAAATAATTTTGCACATCTGCCCGAACTTGGAAAAATAATCCTTTCTTTCCTGATGCTATTGGGCAGGCTTGAAATTTATACTATACTAATTTTATTCACCAGGAATTTTTGGTCAGAATAAAATATTGAATTCCAACTTTTTACTATTGATTTGCTTCTTGAAAGGTGATATGAAGAAACGCAATTTCATAAAATTCATTAAATTGAACAAATTAAGTCCGGATTTTAAAAATTATCTGTTAGCAACATTACTTATAACCTTTGTTGCTTTAATTTGTATTCCTCTTGCAAATGATAAAAGTTACCACGTTGTTTCATTTATTCTTTTATTCGTAGTTTCCATATTGTCAACGTTTATGGGAATTGGTCCGGTACTGCTTGCCTCAACATTAAGTGCAGTAGTATGGAATTTTCTTTTTATCCCTCCTCACTATACTTTTCATATTGAAAAAACTGAAGATATCCTTATTTTTGGATTATTTTTTATCATCGCCCTCGTAAATGGTGTATTAACGACAAGGGTCAGAAGACAGGAAAAAATAGCCACTGAAAGAGAAAGGAGGACCAATGCCCTTTTTCAACTTACAAAGGAACTTTCAAAAGCCAGTGGTACCAATGATGTGCTTAGAGTTGCAATTGATGAAATAAAAAATCATTTTTCTCTTGACCCGTTTTTTATTCTTCAGGATGGGAATAATGTACTTGATCCGAAAGGGCGGCTTCAAAAAAATAAAAAACTTTCATCCGATGATTATAATATTGCTGAATGGGTGTTTGAGAATTCTGAAAAGGCAGGGGCTGATACAAACAATTTTCCCCATTCGGATTATACATTCTATCCGCTGCCTGGCACCCGCATAAATCCGGGAGTCTTGGCATTTAAACAAAATAACAATATATATAAAGAACAAAAGTCTTACTGGGATACTTTCGTGGTACAAATTTCAAATGCACTTGAACGTGAATTTCTTGGTGAATTAGCCCAAAAAGTTCGGTTTCTTGATGAATCAGACAGGTTATACAAAACATTATTCAATTCAATTTCTCATGAATTAAGAATTCCTGTAGCAACAATAATGGGAGCATCTGATTCAATTCTAAACTCTAATAATTCAGAAAAAATACAAGCTGCACTGTGTAATGAAATTTTCACGGCTTCATTACGACTTAACAGATTAATAGAAAATTTACTGAATATTTCAAGGCTTGAAAGTGGTCATATTTCTGTAAGACTTGACTGGTACGATATTAATGACTTAATAAATAAGGTGACTGAAGATTTGAAAGATGAATTAAAGCCATTTTCTTTCAAAGTAAAAATACAAGATGATATTCCTTTGGTTAAAATTGATTTCGGTTTAATAGAACAGGTTCTATATAATTTGGTGTTTAATTCAACTCAATATGCACCAGCAACATCAGATATATTTTTAAAAATCGAACATGAAAATAATAACCTGACAATTGAAATATGCGACAGGGGCCCGGGATTCCCAAAAAATGAACTAAAAAATATTTTTGATAAATTTTACAGGGTGAACGGTAGCAAAACTGGTGGTTTAGGATTGGGACTATCAATTGCAAAAGGTTTTGTTGAAGCTCATAATGGATTCATTAAAGCCTGCAACAGAAAAAATGGCGGAGCAAAATTCATAATTACCTTACCTTCAGAAAAACCCGATATGAACAATCTTTAATATATTTATGTAAAAATGAATGAGACCATAGCAATAATAGATGATGAAATACAAATCCGCAGATTGCTTGAAATTACACTTTCAGCAAGTGGTTATAAAATCATTCAAGCCTCAAATGGAAAAGAAGGACTGGTTGATGCTGCTACTCATAATCCTTCAATCATCATTTTGGATTTAGGATTACCGGATATAGATGGGCAGGAGGTGCTTATTAAACTGAGAGAATGGTATTACAAGCCAATTATAGTATTATCAGTAAGGAATTCAGAAGTTGATATCATAAAAGCGCTGGATAACGGTGCAAATGATTATTTGACTAAACCATTCAGAACAGGGGAATTACTTGCAAGAATAAGGGCTGCATTGAGGGCTGGTGAAAATAAAACAGATTCAACCGTTTTGAGTTTTGGGAATTTACAAATTGATTTAGCCAGTCACATTGTACGTAAGAATGACGAAATAATTAAACTTACCGTCACTGAATTTTCATTAATTGCGCTGCTTGCAAAAAATAGTGGACGTGTCCTTACCCATCAATATATTTTAAAAGAAATATGGGGCTATGGCTATATTGAGCAAACACAATATTTAAGGGTTTTTATTGCACAAATTAGAAAAAAAATTGAAGATAATCCTTCAAAACCATCATTATTAATTACTGAATCAGGTATCGGCTATCGGTTTGGCGATTAAATTATAATTAACTCCCTGTAACAATTATACGAGTTAAAATGGGCTCAAAATGCAATTCATGAGATGCAGTTCCGCCATGAAATGTTGAGCGGGTTCCGAAGGATGAGTTTCGATCAACTGAAAACGGGGAGATGCAAATACCCGGTTGAAGTCCGACACATCAGAAATTGGCAGGAGGATAAATTCCTGATTCAGGAAAAATTTGACTTCAGATTCTTATTCCTGTTTTTCCATGTGTAACCGGTAACCAGCTTTTTATTGGGAATAATCAGTGCAATAAGGAAAGCAAACAATACACTGACTATCAAACCAATAAACCCGTAAAGTAAAAATGAAACTGATGTATTGTTTTTTACAATCAAAAGAATTATCAACCCCACAAAAACCCCGGTTAATGCTGCTTCACCGGAAATCCGCGGAAAAAAAATGCCCATTATAAAAAAGGCACCCAGCCCGCTTGTCAGCAACCCGAGAAAAGTATTAAACTGATCCCATAACGAAGCAATGTTCCATGTGGCCAGAACCAACGCCATACTGATTCCCGAAAAACCTACAATTATGCCTGACCAACGGGCCACATTCATATTTTGACGGGCTGATGCCTTAACAGATATCACTTTGTAAAAGTCAGAAGTGACAACTGCTGCTACGGAGTTAATATTTGAGGATAGTGTTGACATGGCTGCGGCAAAAATGGCTGCTATCAACAAGCCGGCTATGCCCGAAGGCATTTGTGAAACAATGAACTGAGGGAAAACTGAATCGATATTTGGATTGACTACAGCCATACGTGCAGGATTGGATGAATAATAGGCATACAATCCTGTTCCAAGCAAAAAGAAAACAATAGAAACAGGAATACTTAATATTCCGTTGAGCCATATACTTTGTCCGGTAGCTTTCTCATCACGTGTTGTCATGTAACGCTGAACGACCGACTGATCGCTGGTATAGGTTATGAGTGTATTTGCAAGACCTCCGATAAGAACAACCCAAAACACGGGTTGCGAAATATCGAATCTAAAATCAAGCATATGGAATTTATTGTATTCCCCTGTAATGCTGAGAAACCCATTTAAACCTCCTTCAACACCTGCCAGCATAAAAGCCAGGGCAGTTAATGCACCCAAAACCAGAATAAATCCCTGGATGACATCACCCCACACAACCGCTTCAATACCGCCGGAGGTGCAATAAATAATTGTAACCACCCCCATAATTACAATAGCCCAATAAACACTGAAACCTGTTACAGCATTCAATGCCAATGAGGGCAAAAATAGTACTATGGCAATCCGGCTTACCATAAAAAACACAAACAGCGCTGATGCCAGCCACCGGACTGCCCTGTTAAACCGGCCTTCAAGATATTGGTAAGCTGTGTCGAAATTAAACCGTCTGAAAAAAGGAAGGAAATACCTTATAACAACCGGCGCCACCATAATAATTGTCATATTGAAAATTAACATCCGCCAGTCATCAGCATACGCTTTTGCAGGAATAGCAATAAAAGTTATGGCACTCAGGGTAGTGGCAAAAATACTGATCCCTGCTGCCCACCAGGGAATTCGTCCTCCCGCTTTAAAAAAATCCTCAGTGCTGTTTTCCCGTTTCATAAAAAAGAAACCTAACAGCAACATTCCGACAAAATAGACTGCAAGTACAATATAATTGATCCAGCCAAACACCGGCTTAACGGAAAAAATGAATTCCTGAAAAAGAGGTGTACGAATACCAGGCCTTATTTCACCCCCAAAAACAGTCACTTTGTTTCCTTGTGAAACGGCACAGGTTACAGCCACAGGGATTTCATCCCATTTCCCGGCTTCAAACCAGGAATCGGTCACTGTATTGTAAACGAGTATCTGTTGATTGAATCCCGGATGATTTTGCCATAAAGAATCACGTTCTTTAAGCAGATAGGAATTTCCGTTTTGAATAGAATTTATAATTTTCTCTACGTTTCTGAAGGTAATACCCGGGTCGCCTCCTGCCAATACAATGTGAGAAGCACCCACAGACGCTGCAATTCCGGCTGCAAGCGGTAATTCGGCTCCATCAGGCGTACGTATGTCCTGCATCTTTTCCCACTGTCCGACAGAAGGGCGGAATCTGTAAACATGTGAATAAAAGGTAGTATTTGTATTGTCCGGCAATTTTGCACGTCCTCCAAAAATATGAAGACTTACTTCTTCACCATCCATTTGAGCAGCAACCATAGCTCCTGAGACAGGCACAGGAAAGGATGGTAAAACTCGCCATCCGGCTGATAATTGTGTCAAATCAAGCTTGATAAAATGTGCTGTGGTTCCGTCGGCCGATTCTCCTCCCACCAAATAAACCTGACTGCCGACAACTGCTGCAGCAACGCTTTTAACAGGGACAGGCAACGGAGGATATTCTTCTGTTACAACCTTTCCGTTGTTCCAGCTTAATAAAAAAACGTTGGCTGACAGACCTTCGGAAGTCAAGCCACCCATACACAGTACTCCGCAGGGTAATGATACGGAAGCTCCTTCGCCAATACCTGTTGGAAGTTGTGAAGAATGAATAAGTTTAAACTCTCCTTCATCATTCTTTTCGAAAACCAAAATAGCATTGGAAAAATATTTATCGCCATCCTGCCACGGCTTTTCATCAGGAAAGGCAGTGCCTCCGGACAAGATATATAAATCATTGTGCAGACCGGCAAAACAGCCTGCCAGTCCTTCATTACCGGGGATATCAGCAATATCAGCCAGAACGGCGTGTGACTTTTGCTGCAACTGATTGATTTGATCCTGTGCTTCCAGATTTTTAGCACCAAAAATCAGTGTAACCAACAAAAAATAAGTTGAATAAATTACTATGTATTTGTAATTTAACTGACTTTGTAAATATTTCATTTTTTGTATTTCACGATATAATAAATGGGAACGCCGTTAGCCCGCTGCCAGAAAAACCTGAAATAATAACAATTAATAAGATCTGTATAAGCATATGACAAAATATACTAATCAGAGCTGACTCAGTATTTTTTTCAATTATTATAAGTCAGGCCTGAAAAGGTTATAGACAAAAATAAAAATTTAATTTCATATTTAGGAAATGGCGCGGTAATGATCGCTTTGAATCATTTTATGTTAAAAATATGCAACCTCAGCGTCAAGCATTAAAAACTTTTTTAACTGCGCTAATTACTCATATTCCCTTTTCATCTAACACTGCAGAAATCCTGATAATCGGCATATAATATTTTTACAAAACGCTGCCGGAAAATTGAATAATGCTGACGAAATGAAAAATATGTTCATTTGAGGCCATTATTTTTTTTGAATAAATAATAAAAAAATAGTAACTTATAAACCATAATTTAAAAATTAGTAGCCCACTCTTAAAAGTGTATTAGGTAATTAATTTTGATAAAAGTAATTAAATAATAGTTAGAGGACTGATATTCAAATATTTATATTTTTGTATATTTAAAATTTTTAAGATATTCTTTTTATAAATTCTGAAGCAGGCTCAATTATTAATCAAATGAAAAATTAAAAAAATACAATAACGACTCAAAAAACAAAATAAAATGAAAGCAAAACTTACATTACTTTTTACCACAGTATTTTTTCTGTTTAGTATTTGCGCTGGTGCACAGGTAATTGATCCGAAAGAAGAAGCCAAAAAAGAAGGGACAAGCCGCGTGAACCAAAAAATCGATAAAGGTATCGATAAAGGATTCGATAAACTGGAAGAGGGAATTGGGAAATTGTTTGGGAAAAAGAAAAAAAAGGATAATAATGAGGCTGAGGAAGGGACGCAGGAGTCTGTAGAAGAAAATATTCCTGAAGAAACTGCTGTTCAGGGACAATCTGCAGCGGATGAAGCTAAAAGTCCTGAACTAAACTGGGCTAAATATGACTTTGTGCCGGGTGATAAGGTCATCTTTGAAGATAACCTGTTAGGTGAAGAGAACGGGGAATTTCCCTCCAGATGGGATCTCGGGGAAGGTAATATTGAAATCGCCTCATTGGGGGGTGAGAATGTTATCATGTTCAGGCAGTATGGATCAGAAATAATTCCTTTCATGAAAGATCCTGAATCTGATTATCTGCCTGAAATATTTACGGTTGAACTTGATGCGTACATTCCGCATGATGCTCTCTCTGTCTATTTCTTTGACAGAAAAAATCAGAATTCTCCAAAAGGCAGAACTTATTTGGATGTATGGGGAGACGGATTGGAGTTTCCGCCATCCTCCAGTAAACTTCCCGGCGGTGAAAAGTTTAACAACCAATGGATTCATGTTGCAGTAGCTTATACCCAGGGAAAAATGAAGGCCTATCTCAATGAAACAAGATTAATCAATATTCCCCGCCTTAGTTTCGACCCGACCGGAATATCTATTCGAGCCCTCCATTCAAGTGATAAGTCGCATTTTTATATTAAAAATATTCGCATTGCTGAAGGAGGGGTTAAGTATTATGACCGCATGATGCAGGATGGAAAAATTATTGCCAACGGCATACGCTTCGATGTGAATAAAGCTACGCTAAAGCCGGAGTCAATGGGAATCATTAATGAAATTGCAGATCTGATGAAGGAAAATCCCGACATCAAATTCAGTGTGGAAGGACACACTGACAGTGACGGTGATGATGCTTCCAACCAAACTCTTTCTGAACAGCGTGCCGCAACCGTAGTCAGTACACTCACAAAACTGGGAATAGATGCAGGCCGCCTCACTTCTAAAGGCTGGGGCGAAAGCCAGCCGCTCGATACCAACAATACTCCCGAAGGGAAAGCCAATAATCGCCGCGTTGAATTTGTGAAGATATGAGAGCAGAGCCAAACTTGTTTGAGCTTTGCCGAGTATCGAGCAAATCTGCGAAGCAAATTTGTGAAGAT
>CAZTAL010000042.1:0-36774 GCA_964611525.1 uncultured Prolixibacteraceae bacterium | reverse complement strand
AAAGAGGGGGTAAAAAGAACAAAGGATAGGCTCAACAGCCTATCCTTTTCTCATTAAACTAACTAACCTAACTAAACCTAAACTTATGAAAATAAACGTGCTTCAAATATACGCGTAGATTCAATCCAAAACAAAATTAATTTGTTAAATCATGTTAAAGATAATAATGAATTAACATTATTTTTTTATTGTGGAATAAAATTATAATGAATTGTTCCTCTTTGAATTTCAGGAGCTCCGCTGTCTTTATTAAAAATCGTCCTTGATGCAGCAGTTGTAGCATACTGATAAATCTGATCATCGCGAATAGTAGAATTACTGCGGGGCTTAGCCTGTATCACCCTTCCCTCCCTGTCAACTGCAATATCAACAATTACTTTCCCTCCACCATGGGCGAGGTAAATAGGAATGGGCAAACTAACATGATAACGGTCTTTCAAATAATATATAATATTACTTTCACCTGTATATATAACATTTTTTATCG
Source organism: uncultured Prolixibacteraceae bacterium (assembly GCA_964611525.1). Taxonomy (GTDB): domain Bacteria; phylum Bacteroidota; class Bacteroidia; order Bacteroidales; family Prolixibacteraceae; genus JAAYJR01. Next base: position 36,287 of record CAZTAL010000042.1, on the reverse strand, counting down.
AATCCGGATGCATATCTCTTGTCGTTTCAACTGGCATTTCTATATCTTCCAGATCAACAGTTTCTTTAGATAGTTGTTTGTTAACATCTGAAGCAAGCCTTCTTGCAGCTTCAACTTCCTGTGTATAATCCTCATCAAAAAAATTTTCACTTTCTGCAAGTTGTTTGGAGGCTATATTAGTTTTGCTGCTTTGCTCGAGTGAAAGCCTTGATGCAGGATCATTTAATAATGGCTCTCCCTCCTCTTCCCTTTGTTCTTCAACGGATTCAGGTTCAGGCAATAATTCTTCAGGAAATTCTATCAATATTTCCTCTTCCTTCACATTTCCTTTCATATCTACTTCAGCCAAAAGAAAAACAGAAAATAAGATGATATGGAATACAAGAGTGCCCATTACACCATAGATATTTCTTTTATATAATTCCTTTAACCTACTCATTAGATTAGTATAAAACCTAAAAATCTAAAATAAAATTTTAAAAAAAATGCCTTGCACCCTTTTTAGACAGATTTCCCACATAGAACAAAAATAAGAATAATGTTTTAATATGAGGCTGCCCGTAAAGTCCGCTGACTGCCTTATGTTTGCCCTCAAAATGGTCATTTAAAAATAATACACTCACATTTGCAGGGTTTTCAACGAACTTTCTAAACCAGACTCTTTACTTTATGGGAAGGCGCTAATTAACTCACATTATAACTTTAACTTAATTTAACACACTGCTTTTCAAGAAACAACCATGAAATTCATTATTTTTCTAAATTAACAGACCCTGAAAAATTTTATTGCTTATTCTGAAAATAAATAAGGGAATATGGTAAAAAAGTTTATAATAAAAATATCACAAATTTTCCTTGTAATATATTTTCTGTTTAGTTGTAATTATTCACAAGGGCAGACTGATAAAAAGGATACTTTAATTATCCCCGGGGATGCAAATAAAAAATATGATCATTTTTATGACAGCCTGGCCCATAAAGCAAAACAAAGAAAAATAACCAGCCTTTTTTACGATTTTCTTATTTCACCTCCAGGTGAATATGTTGACCAAAAATCTTTATCTGTGCAATATTACAGCCAGATGAAAGGGAAAATAATATCAGATATATCAATTACTGCGCTGGACGTTTTCGGTCCCACCTTCGATGATACTACCCGTATACCTAATAGCCTGATTGAAAAAGTGGCTAATACTCTCCACACAAAATCAAATTTGAATACCATAAAAAAAATGCTTCTGTTTAAAAGAGGTGATTTTCTAGATCCGGGGTTAATGTATGAAACAGAACGACTGATACGCAGTCTGCCCTATATACAGGACATTCGGATCATTCTCAAACAGGATTCTATCTACAAGGGTTTGGTAAAAATCCATATTATAACAAAAGACCGCTTTTCCATAGGTATTTCCGGCGGAGTTAACAGCGGAAATTCTGCGGACTTTGAGATTTATAATCAGAATATTTTCGGTGTTGGTCACGAAATCTCATTAAGGTTCGTGGGACATCTTAAAAAACAACCATATATGGGTCTTGAAACTTTTTATAAAATAAAAAATATCAGAGGAAAATTTATTGATATTTTGGCAGGCTATATAAATACTTACAGACAGGAAGGGTTTTCCTTTAGTATAGAAAAACCATTTATTACTCCTACCATAAAATGGGGATACGGCGGTTCCGCGATGCGAATGTTCCGCACCGACCGGATATTTGAAGATGAGCCACTTGAGTATCCTCTTCCTATAAATCTGTCTTATTACAGCGCATGGGGAGGTCATAGCTTTCGAATCAATTCCAAAAATTCAAACAAATCCCAAATGGTTTTGTCAGTTGGATTTTACAACAGGACATATTATCAGCATCCTGTTCCTTCAGAAGAAGAAACCCAGTATTTTTCCAACAGTACCTTTCTTCTTACAGGACTAACTTTTGCACAGCGCAGATATATACAGGACAAACTTGTATACAGTTACGGGATTACTGAAGATATCCCTGAAGGATATAGAAATGAAATTGTTTATGGCTATGACTTCAATGAATTTGGTAACAGACACTATGCACACATTAATCTGTCAAACGGTAACCTTCTGATGAATCACAGGGGATATCTTTACCTTGGAGGTGCCATTGGAGGTTATTTTAAAGGAACAAATTACGAACAAGGGATGATAAACGGAAGCCTTAATTTTATTTCCCGGCAGATCGAAGCAGGCAGAAAAAGATTCAGGCTCTTTTTAAGAGCTAACTATTTGCTGGGCATTAGAAGATTCGCGATAGAAAACCTCAATTTAAGTTATAATGATTACATACGCGGCTTCTCCAGTGATGAGGCCATAGGTCAACAGAGACTTAGTGTGGATTTGGAATATGTATTGTTCTTGCAGCGTGAATTCTATAAATTCAATATGGCAATCTTTGGCTTTACTGATGTCGGGGTCATCGGTTCTAATCAACAATTCATATTCACAGAAGATTATTACAGCGGATTAGGTATCGGATTGAGGCTCCATAATGAAAATCTCGTATTCAAAACTTTTCAATTACGTCTTGCTTTCTATCCATTTGCACCTTCCGACATGAACTTTGTCGGATTCATTGTCCAGGAACAGCTAAAAAAAGACTTTTACAGCTTTCAGCCCACTCCTCCCCAACCGATGAGATTCCGATAAAAAAATATTCTCATTTACTATTTATAAACGATCATTTTAAGGAGCAAGCATAACCCAGTCAGCGGACTTGATAAACGGACTCTGGACTCTATTTGGAATAAAATTCATTTAATGATATAACATTATCAGAACCACAAACGGGACAAACCGGTTTATCATCGGAATGATGATTGAAACTTGCTAAACATGAATTACATTTAAACCAGTCCTTACCGAAATAAATGTCACCACCCCTGAAGATAATCCCCCGCCCTTCCACAAAGGCAGTAGCTACTTTATGCCTGGCTTCTTCATAAATTCTTGTAAGAGTTGGGCGGGAAATATCCATATGAACTGCCGCTTCTTCCTGAGTAAGGTTTTGATAATCAAGCAATCGTATTGCTTCATATTCTTCCAGATGAAGAATAACTTCATTGGCTCTGCGACCCCTGACTCCAAACACAGACATTCCTTTAATAACGGGAGGAACCTGAATTCTTCTGTTTCTTTTTCTTCTCGGCATATTAAATTGAATTAAGTTTACTCAACAAAAAATGATCGGTCAATACCAAAGATGCCATGGCTTCAACAATCGGCACTGCCCTGGGAAGCACGCACGGGTCATGCCTGCCAGCCGGATTAATTGTTACTTTATTATTATTAACATCAAGTGTATCCTGTTTCTTCAGAATGGTTGCAACAGGTTTAAATGCCACCCTGAAATAGATATCTTCTCCATTGGATATGCCCCCCTGTATTCCTCCAGACTTATTAGTCTTTGTATGGATACCACTTTCAGATCTGATAAAAATATCATTATGTTCAGATCCACTCAGCAGGGTTCCCTCAAAACCTGATCCGTATTCAAATCCCTTCACAGCATTAATTCCGAGCATTGCAAAACCAAAATCGGCATGTAACTTGTTGAACACCGGCTCACCCCAGCCTGCCGGCACTCCCCTGATCACACAGGTTATAATTCCTCCCACAGTATCACCTTCGCCAGAAGCTTTTTCAATTCGCTCTATCATTTTATCCGCCGTTTCCTTGTCCGGGCACCTTACTATCGTATCATCAATACGCGACAAATCCAGCTCAGTATAAAACTTATCCAATTTTATTTCCCCTACTTGTGAAACAAAAGCCTTTACTGATACACCCTTTCCTGATAAAATCTGCTTTCCAATGGCGCCTGCCACAACACGGGCAATAGTTTCCCGCGCCGATGAACGTCCCCCTCCACGGTAATCACGAATACCATATTTCTTCATATAAGTATAATCTGCATGGGAAGGTCTGAACACATCTTTTAAATCGTTGTAATCCTTCGATTTCTGATCCTTATTCCAAACAATAAAACCAATAGGGGTGCCTTCCGTTTTTCCATGGAAAACACCTGAAAGAAATTCCACTTTATCAGGTTCCTGACGTTGGGTGGTAATTTTCGACTGTCCCGGCCTCCGTCGTTCAAGTTCTTTCTGAATAAGTCCGGTATCCAATGTAATATTTGGCGGACACCCATCTATGATGCCCCCGATTCCCCTGCCATGAGATTCACCAAAAGTGGTTAACCGAAATATTCTGCCAAATGTATTCACTTGATTCTTGAAAATCAGATTTACTTGTTAAAGATAAAAAAAACATCTTAATAATCAACAGTTGCCACCGCAATCACTGCAATCTTTGTCATTTCCACAATCACCTTTGTTCAGTGCTTCTGCAAGTTCTTCTTCAAATGCTTCACGGACTTCAAGTACTTCACCGGAAAAATAAAGATCCTCACCTGCCAGGGGATGATTAAAATCCATTTTTACTTTATCATCACTTACTTCAAGCACTACACCGTTTAAACGCTGACCGTTAGTAGTCATCATGGGTACGGTATTTCCCGGGGAAACAAGCTCTTCGTCAAACTTACCGTCAACCAGAAAAATATGTCTGGATAATTCCACGATAGCATCATTATTCACCTCGCCATAGGCTTCGTTCTTAGATAAACATATTTTAAAAGGCTCACCTTGTTTCAAGCCCTCAAGATGTGTTTCAAACTTTGGCAACATAATTCCCGCACCATATAAAAATTGCAATGGATTTTCAGTTGAAGCCTGTTCGATTAATTCTCCTTTTTCATCATTAACTCTTAAATCGTAAGTCAGTGTTACTACTGAATTTTTTGATATTTCCTGCATAATAATAAATTTAAGTATAGTACAAATAAACTGTTTTTATCTTACAGAACAAAATACATTACCGGCAAGTGATCAGGATAAATAAATAATCACCCTATAAAAAAATTAATTTTTAATAACGATAGATGTCGATATTCCTCCGGAACTTTTTACTTTCAGGAAATAGATCCCGGGTGACCGGTTATTAAGTGCGAAAATACTCACCCGTGAAGCGGAATGAACATCTTTTTGAAAAATTATTCTTCCTGACTGGTCTGCTAAAAATAGTTCTTCTGCCGAAGGGGGCAATTCCACAAAAAAGCTATTTTTAACAGGATTCGGATAAACTTTTAATTCAGTGTCCGAACCGTTATAATAACTTTCCTCAGCTAAAAGCGTTAAAGAATCAGTCGGAATGCCGTTAAAATTATCCATACAGAAATATGCGGGAGTATTCATGTCCCAATCGCCTGTATCGGTAGATTCAAGACTGAAATTCAGTCCGGTTAACACGCCCAGACTGCTTAGATCGACCCATTCCCATGTATTTAAAATATAATCGCTGTCAGGGTCTTCAGCCCTGAAGTCCGCAAGAAAAAACTCCACAGATGAAGTTTCGTTTCCATAAATATCAACTCCGGAAACAATGAGTTTAAAATAATCCTCATCAGTTCCATCCTCTCCTCCGAATTTTTTCGCATAATCATCTCCGTCACGCATGGAAAGATATGAATATGTTGCATTTGTTATAAAAAATCCACTTATCTCCGTTGGATTTTCAAATTGCATTATCAACTCACCCGATACATAGGCAACGGCGTAATTAGCAGAACTATCCACACCAGAGGTAGTTACAGCGCTATATTGATTCCCGTAACCTGCTGTAACAGAATCTTTCATGTTCGATACGGAGAATCCGCTCCAGCTCCCCCATTCACTGTTATAATCATTTGGGAACCAAAAACCGTCACTTTCAAAACCCCCTGAACCATCGGAGCCATTCCAGTATGAGTCAGGTTGTAAATCAAAATCATCGAATGTAGCTACATGCTGTGCATCCAAAGAGGTAAACAGAGCCAACAGGCATGCTGATAAGTAAAATCTCTTCATTTGTTTAAAATTTTATAATTATCTGTAAAAAATTAATTTAAAATCAGAGAATGCATATTACCACTGACCACTTACATACATCTTATTGATCATCAAAAAAGTACATACTCGCTTCATTGTAAAATCTTTTGTGGTTAAACAATACATTTTACAATATCAAAACCATGGGAAAAATAGAAGGTAAATTACCTCAAGCTTTTAATCCCGAAAGCTTACGATATTGTCAGTCCGAAATGGCAGGTCTTCTGGCTCTCCCCAATTGGCAGCGGCCTTCCCGTCCGTCATACGTATACTACCGTAACAGTGGCTGGAGTTGCCGCCAACATGAAAGGATTACAGCTGCGGGTACAGCTCCGGTTTTTCACCGGATTCCCTAAAGTACATTCAACAAAAACATTATTTGTGAAAACATACTAAATCTCAACTGAGAACCATTTCACCCCAAAGATAAGTATTTTATATCAGGTATTAATAAAATAAGTTGTTTTAGAGTGTGAAATTTACTATTTTTAAAGATCATAAGCTTTGACATAATATTAACATAAATGCAGTTATATTATGAATTATACTGACAACTTAAAACATGCCATCAATATTGCACAATCCCTGGCGAAAGAATTTTCAAACGCCGAATTCTCTCCGGCCCATCTTTTAAAAGCTTTGCTACATAAGGAAATTGGTCTGACAGAGTTGTTAATGGCTCTTGATCAGGATATATATTATCTTGAGGAATGGGCAGATGTAAGAATTGAGTCATGTCCGAAATCCCCGAATATCCCGGAAAGTCCCGCGGGTGACAAAGACGTACAAGCTGTTTTCAGAGAAGCAGAAAATATCAGGCTCAAACTATCGAGGGATGAAACTGATCCTGAATCAGTACTGGCAGCTTTGAGTACACCGGGTGTCGGATTCAGTTACGAACAGTTAAAAACTTTTACACTTTCTCAAAAACAAATTTTAGATTACCTGCTTGAAAATACCGAACTGGAAAATGTTGTGGGTGCTGATAAAGGGAAAAAACAAGCAACAAAACAAAAACCATCTCAGAATGCTCTGTTAAAATATTGTACAGACAAAAACGAGGAAGCCTCTCAGGGCAAACTCGATCCGGTAGTCAGTCGCGATAAAGTTATCAGGGAAATTACAGAAATACTTGGCCGCAGAAATAAAGCTAATGTTTTGATAATCGGTGATGCAGGAGTTGGAAAAACCTCGCTGGTAAATGGATTTACCCAAAATGTTATAGATAAAAAAGTTCCTCCCGGTTTACAGGAAGCTCTTGTTTTTGAACTCGATTACGGTGCACTGATTGCCGGCGCTTCCTACAAGGGTGAAATTGAAGACCGGCTTAAAAATATCATATCAGAAATTCAACAGTTTGAAAAAGCAATACTTTTTATCGATGATATTCACATGCTTCTTGACAAGCAGGGAGGTACCGCAGGAGCGGCAAATCTGCTAAAGCCTGAACTGGCAAGGGGAAACCTCACAGTTATCGGCACAACCTCTATCGACAACTATACAAAATTTATTGAAACGGATGAGGCTTTTAACAGGCAGTTTGAAATAGTGAAAATCGAAGAACCGGATGAACAGACAGCAAAAAGGATGTTGAATGAGATCATCCCTAAATATGAAGAACACCACAATCTGAAAGTCAGTGAAGACGTAATAACTGAAGCTATCCGTTTATCGAAAAGATATTTAAAAGAACGATCCCTGCCTGAATCGGCTATCGATCTGATAGACCACACTCTTGCGGGAGTCAGGCTAATGGCCGATATATCACCATCCAAAATTGAAAAACTGAAAAACGAGCTGGAACAGTTCAGCAATGACAAAGAATCTCAGTTTTCAGAATTGCAATGGTTTAGTAACGATCTGAAAAATCAGATTTCACCAATCTTATTTTCCAAGGTCGAGGAAGAAGAAGACGGATCTCCTCTGAATACCGGCGCTGAACTATATAATCACTGTGAAATAGTCCTTAATAACCTGGAAACGATAGCCAAAGAAAAAGTTGAGTCGTTAACAAAGTCGGATATAGGCGCCATTGTGTCGGGAAGGACGGGTATTCCTCTCGGTAAGATCCAGTCTAAAGAACGGGAACGACTGATGAGTACCGAGGATCATCTGCGAAAAAGAGTGGTGGGACAAGATCATGCATTAAAAAGCGTAGCTGAAGCTATTCTCGAGTCGCGTTCCGGACTCAACAAACCAGGACAGCCGATAGGTTCATTTTTTTTCCTGGGGCCAACAGGAACAGGGAAAACAGAGCTCGCCAAATCCCTTGCTGAATTCCTCTTCCAGGATGAATCTTTTATTATCAGATTCGATATGTCGGAATTCAAGGAAGAACACTCGGCTGCTTTACTGTATGGTGCGCCTCCCGGATATGTAGGTTATGAAGAAGGTGGCCTTCTTGTGAATAAAATAAGGCAAAAACCTTATTCCATTGTTCTTTTCGATGAAATTGAAAAGGCCCACACTTCTGTTTTCGATATTTTCCTTCAAATACTCGACGAAGGAAAACTGCATGACCGTTTGGGTAAAGAAGGTGATTTCTCAAATGCACTGATACTTTTTACTTCCAATATCGGCAGTGACTATATAGTGGAATCATTCAACAAGGGTGAAATTCCTCCCTCCGATACCTTGATGGAAATAATGAGCAATTATTTCCGTCCTGAATTTCTGGCCAGACTTACAGAAATAGTTCCTTTTGCTCCTATCAGTGAAGAGAATGTAGTTAAAATTTTCGATATACACTTGAAAAGCCTTTTGAAAATCCTTGATGACAAGGGAATTACACTTAAAATGGAAGATAATGCCAAAGAAAGACTGGCCCTTTCCGGATATACTCCCAAATACGGGGCACGACCTATTGTCGGCGTTATCCGCAATCAGTTAAGGCGACCCCTCTCACGGATGATCATTTCAGACAAAATAACAAGAGGCTCGGTTGTCAGACTTAATTTAGACGAGAATGATAAAATAGTATGGAATATTGATTAATTTTATAAAAAAAATAAAACGAATTATTAACACAAAAAAATAACGATATGCAAACATATGGAATTGGTGGGACAGAAGTCCGGGGAGACGCTAACGAGGCCATTAGTGAAATTCCCCAGAACCGTACCTTAATGGTAGAAAAATTAACAGCCGATCCGCCTTTTAAACCGGAGATAGTCAAAGGACTGACATCGATTGACGACGTATTTAATCACTTCTCACCCTCCGTTGATGTCGAATTTGAAGACGCGGAAGGCCAGAGTAAAGAAGAAAAACTTGCTTTTAAGAGCCTCGCTGATTTTGGCATAGACGGAATCACGGCACAAAGCGAGTTTCTGAAAGACCTTACCAGTCAAAAAGAGCAGCTACTTAAAATTATTAAGCAGCTAATGAGTAATAAACTTTTGCGGAAAGCGCTTGAAGACAAAGAAACGAAAAAAGCCATGCTAAATACGATCTACGCATTGACCAGGGAAATTGAAGAGTCATAATAACTTTCTACATAATAAATCGTAAATAATAAATTGTAAGATGGAACAACCACAGCGACAAAATATAGAACAATTCAGAGAAAAAGTAGTTGAAAAAATCGGACAGGTTGAGAAGCCACAGGAATTACTTGAACAAAGTCTGGCGCAATTGGCAAAAGTCGGAGGGTTCGATCTCATGGAAGTAGCTATCGATGGAGTTCAAAACCTGAATCCTGAGCGGAAAGCACGTAAAAGAATTTTTCTCTCCGAATCTTCAAAAAAAGAGGAACGCGAACAACTGAAAAAAACACTCCAGCTTTGGGCAGCCGTACTATCGTCTTCCGATAATGTACCAGAGATGGTAGAAAACTGCGAACGAAGTGCGGGTGTTGCGGAGGAAACACTGACAAAAAACCTTGCCAAAGCTATTGATGTAACCAAAGACTTGGAAAAATCATATCGCTCGGTAGCACTATTCTTCAAGAACAGCGGCAGTAATAAAGTAAAAAATATTTCGTTTATAAATGCTGATCCTGAGCAAGTAAAAGACCTTGACGATACACGTTTTATTGATGCCATACAGGATGAACTGATACAGAACTTCGATCGTCTTGATCTCCGTGATAACTATAGCCTTTTGATTGTTCCGGGTTATATGGGATCAAATAAAGTTGTTGAAAAATGGGCTAAGATCGCAAATGAAAATAAGGTAATGCTTATTACTGATTTTGAGCATCTCGACACCCCCGATGATGTGATGGAGATGTTTGAAGCAGCTAATCTTACCGGTGGCGATATCTACCGGTCAAATGTTTTAATGACCTGTAATTACCTTGTGGGAAGAGATAAATACAAAGAACTTGGTGAGGAAGAAGAACTGTATGTCCCGCCATCAGCCGCTCTGGCAGGAACAATATACCAAACCTTGATGTCACAGGTGGCTGCCGGAAAAAAACATGGCAGTCTGAGCGAAGTCGATGGTGTCCGTTTCGATCTGAAAAAAAGCGAAATAGCTAATCTTGAGAAACTGGGACTGGTTCCTATGGTGAACGAGTATGGAAAAGTAATGGCATTTTCAGCAAAAACTTTATTCAACGGTGATAATCTGGGACTACAGACTTACTCCGTAGTAAGGGTATTCGACTATGTGACCAAAGTGTTAATGGATTTTCTTAACCGCAGGGCCTTTGAAAATTTCAATACAAAAACCCGCAAAGAAATACTCAGCCAGATCATTCGATTCCTGGACAGTATAACCGGTCCGGGAAAACTGATCGAAAAATTTTCTATCAAACGATTCGAACAGGATCGCGTTCAAAAAGACCGTATCTACCTGGATATCCACATGACCCCGTATTTCCCCGCAAAAAATTTCATGATCAAAATGGATGGTCAGAAAGGCGACGAAGGAAATGAATGGGATACTGAATATGAACAGAATTAATTATTTATATTTCTTTTAATCTTAAATTTTAAAAGTCATGTCATTCAAAGCATTATTTAAAGTTGACGGCAACGAATACAGAGTATTAAATTGCCATTACGGCCTGAACCAGGAAACTGATAAAACGGGAAGACCATCGTCAACAGTTCGTGGCGGTGTAGTTGACCTCACAATCGAATCTACTGATGATACCAGTTTGTTCGAATGGATGTGCGACAGCTACATGAGAAAAGATGCTACAATAACTTTCAACAAGCGGGACGAAGATTCCAAAATGAAAGAACTGGAAATCAAGGAAGCATATATGATCAGCTATGAAGAATCATTTGATGATACCGGACCGGGTAACATGATTGAAAAATTTTCGCTTTCTGCCAGGGACATCAAAATGGGCAACGGCGAACACGAAAATGAATGGGCAATATAGCTGTGCCTTTAATTAATAAAGAAAGATAAGGAAGAAGCTTTAAATTATTTGTTTCTTCAATATTAGAGAATTATAATTTTAATGGTACCTTTTAAGGCACTAATGCCGCAAAAGTTACTTATATATGGTATAAGTTTAAATCATATATTCGTTGAGCATATTATTTTCAAATTTGAATTATGTCTTTAACCGCAAGGCTATATATTAAGGGCCATCAACAGGAAAAAAAAGGAATAAAAGTATTGTCCTGCGACTATAGTTTCTCTCAAAATGTGAATGAGGACGGATATATTGCAGGTTCTGTAAGAGCCGGACTTATAAATCTTACACTTTCAGCGGTAAATGACACTGAAATAGTTCAGTGGATGTTCTTCAGAGATGATACGAAATCCGGAAAAATATCATTTTCAGGGATTGATCCGGAGACAGCAGCACCCCAGGAAACCAAAACTCTTGAATTCGAAGATGGAATTTTGGTAAATTACAGTGAATCATTTATGGACGAATCTGATATGATAATGAATTTAAGTATATCAGCACGAAAAATTAGACTTTCGAACTCGGAATGGGAAACCGTTGGATGGCAGGATATAGAAAAATGATTTTATTCTGAAATGAAACAAGTAACAGGCTAACGGTAATAAAGAGAAACAATTATACCGGAGAGTTCTCTTTTTTTACCATTAAAATAAACATTTTTAATAAAATCAAATAATTTTTATAATGCCCATACTTTCAAAAATTGATATTTCGGTTAATCAGGAACCATTTAAAAAATTTCACAGAGTTTCAATTAACCAGAATCTTTATGGTATAGACACGTTTGAAATAACATGCCGTTATGATGCCCTTGAAGAACTTGATGGTTTTTTAATAGAAAAATCGAAAGATTATCTCGGACTGCCTGTTGTTATCCAGACAAAGGTGAAGGTAAAAGATAAGGAACAAGACGGTATTAATTTCCGTGGATTTGTAACTGAGATTCAAAGTTCACGAAGTAGCATAACCGATTATGATGAAATCATTATTTCAGGGGGTAGCTCCGAAATAGCACTCGACCGGAAACCACACAACCGTGCTTTTCTGGACAAAACCCTTGAAGAAATCATAAAGGAAGTATTTAAAAAATATGAATTCAAATCAAAAGTTTCTCCCCGCAATAAGGAACGGTTTCCTTATATTGTACAATTTGAAGAGAGTGATCTTGAATTTATAAAACGTTTGTCAGTACGCTATGGAGAATGGTGTTTCTTTAATGGTCAGGAATTTATTTTCGGAGAGATCCCTGTTGTGGAAAAATCTCTTACAATTGGATATGACCTGAAAAATTTCAGATACGGGTTAAGGGTGAGTCCGGTAAAATTTGATCTCCATTGTGTCGATCCTTTAAAACCAGAAGTTTACAGATATAAATCGGGCAACAGCAAGATTGAATCAAATCTGAACATGTATGGGAAACACGCCCTCAAAATGTCAAAAAAAATGTACACAGAGGGGGGGACAGATTATTATGAACACTTGAATGTCAATGAATCTGATAGCCAAAAAGGACTAAACCAGGTAGGCGAGCTTGAAGAAACCGCTGATGCATTGAGACTTAACGAGCTGTCAGGTACATCAACCAACGGATTTCTTAATGCTGGAGTACAGGTAAAGGTCAATTGTATTAAACAGGACCGTAAAGGAAAAATGGATTACGGCAAATACCTGATAACTTCGGTGAATCATGAAATGGACATCAACCTTTCTTATGAAAACAGTTTTACTGCAATACCTGCTGAAACTTCAATACCGGAAAATACGGATCCTTATTTTGTAAGGACTTCTTCTAACCAGTTAGGCATGGTAATGGACAATAAAGATCCTGAAAAAATCGGTAGAGTGAAAATAAGTTTCTGGTGGATGGAAACCAAACAAACTACTCCGTGGATTAAAATAGCAAATCCATATACTGGAAAAGAGACCGGTTTTTATTTTGTGCCTGCTGTCAACACCCAGGTATTAGCCGGATTTGAAGATGGAGATGTGGAAAAACCCTACTGCCTGGGCTTCCTTTATAACAAAAATGGTAAACCTGACCCTGCCTGGGTTGGAAACAGGGATAAAGATTTTGCAAAAATCCATGCTATCAGGACAGCTACGGGAAATACTATTGAATTTCACGATTCCGACGGCGGGGAAAAAATAACTATCTATGACAAAGATGATAAAAACAGAATCACACTGGACAGTGCTAACGGGGAACTATCACTTCGCGCAAACTCCAAATTGAAATTAAAGGCCAACGAAGTAGAAATTTCTGCGGACAAAGGAATTTATATTGCCAGCGAGGATGAAATTGGATTAATGGCCAAGAAAAATATGGATATATCATCATTGAAAAGCGGATCAGTCACCGCATCAGAAAAATTGAGCGTTGAAGGAACAAATATTGAAATGAAAGCAAATGCTGCCCTGAAAGCAGAAGGGAAGGCTTCCTCCGAAGTGTCATCATCAGGTTTAACAACAGTAAAAGGGAGTATGGTAAAAATTAATTAATAATTTTTCTATTTATTAATATTATAATCATACTGGGATTCGGAAATATTAAACCATATCTCTTTCCTTTTAACAGGGAAAATTGATAAAAAAAGTATAAAAAAAATAATTATGCCACCGGCAGCAAGAGTAAACGATATGCATGTATGCCCGATGCAAACACCGGGAGTTCCGCCTATTCCGCATGTAGGGGGACCTATATTACCACCCGGTTGTCCTACTGTACTCATAGGGGGCCAGCCGGCAGCCCGCATGGGAGATATAGCAACATGTACGGGACCCCCCGATAGTATAGTAATGGGCTCTGCAACAGTCATGATTGGTGGTCAGCCGGCAGCCCGCATGGGAGATCCCACAGCTCACGGCGGTTCGATAGTCGCCGGATGCCCGACTGTCATTATTGGCGGTTAATACTTTACGTAAAACCAATAAAATTGGCGTGAACATATAACGTCGGTAAAACAAAAGTTACATATTTTCATTTTGTCTTGAAAAATCGTTTATTCTTTCCTATTTTTATGACCAATAAAATCTACTGTAAATGAGCGGAACAAGTCTGGCTTTAAAAATAGGCAGCCTAGCACTCGGACTGGGCACTTTTTTGATTATGTTTAAAAAAGTAAAGGGATTAAAAAGATATGGCTGGGCAAGTCTTTTTTTTGTCCTGGTAGTTGCTCTGTTAATGTCATCATCAACACTATTCCTTTACCTTAAGCCGCATACCGGTGAAATGACGACTATCATATTTGCCCAGTTAATTATTATTTCACTTGGTACCCTGCACGTATTCCTGTCAATAAAATTACTTCCATGGTATTCGGAACAAACTTTTGGAATGCAACTCATCTTTATTATCTGCATTCTTCTTTTTGGCTATTTATTCTTTAATCTGTCCTTTACTTTTTTTGTTGACCCTGCAGTAGGATTTGTCTGGTACCTTTCCCTCCTGTGGTTTATTGTTCCGGTGCTGCTAGACCGGACTATTACGAAACTACTTGAAGTTCCGACTAAAGAATATAAAAGCTGGACATACCCGCTTAATGTCACAATAGATGACCCAAGTGACCAGGAGATGGAAAATCCTGTAGTAATCAGCTTCGTATTTAAAAAGAATGCCGGTGACAGGGAATCGACAACATTCAGGGCAAAAGCTCCATTGGCTATGTCACTGGGGAGACTCTTTTACTTCTTTATCAATGATTATAACAGCAGGCATCCTGAGGCTTCCGTTTCATTTGTAAATGAAAATAATGCACCCTACAGTTGGATTTTCTTTAAAATCAACAATAAATTACTACGCTTAAAGACTGCACTTGATCCTGAGAATTCAATTTACAATAATAATATAAAAGAAAATGATGTTCTTATATGTACCAGAATTGTCAATAATATAACACATATTGTTGACAAAACAGATTCTGCTTCAGGTTAACAAGGGATATCAATAATTTTTTACGAACAAATTTTACATTCAAGCATTAAAAAATTATAAAGATGAAACCAGTAAATAAAAAAGAACGTAATAAGGCATTTTTTAAAGTTGTGGGATTGTTCCTGATAAGTTTTATAATTGCCATGGTGCTGGGATTTACTACCATGAATACCGGTAAACTTTCTGATAAGAAATCTAATTCCGAGCTGAAAGAACTAAAAGATCACCTTAAATTTCAAGAAGAAGTATTTGCTCCCAATGTTGGTAAATCAACCGAATTACTTGCTAAACTACCTATATACAAAGAAGAAGGAGAAAATAAAGAAGTATTGAACCAGGATATAGCAGCTCTGCTGAGTAAAACAAAAAACCAGATAGTGGAAAATGAAGAGGAATCATGGGAGACAAAGATGTATAAAGATGTTATACAGGTACTGTCGGATCTTCAACTGGCGTATAATGAACAAATAGACCTGCGGGAAGAAATTGGCGATTCAGATGAAACAGCCCAAAAATTACAGGATTGCATAGCTGAAAGAAATCAGTTACAAAACCAGGTCAACTCACTTCAGGCAGGTGGAGGCGGCGGAGCAGATTGTGGACAGATTGAAAAAGACCTTAAGGATGCACAACAAAAACTAAGGCAGTGCAATCTCGAAAACAGGGCTTTGAAACAAGAGATTGAAAAAATAAGGAATCGTTAAATTATTACCCTTAGGACAAAGCATAACACAGTCAGCGGACTTTATCGACAGACTAATTCAGTTTACCAAAGGGATCGGTTTTAATAATCAATGCTTCATGCTTATTATTTATCTTCTGGGTTCCGCTAATTAAATAGCCTCCGTCGCTCGCACGTATCAAGTCCATAACATACTGGTCTCCGTCCATGGATAAATTTTCATATTTTATCAATTCCTCTCCCGTTTTATCTATCCAGAAAAGGATTATATCATAATCAACACCATTAAAGGAATGAGTGGCAACAACATAGCCGTCTTCCATCTTTATCATTGACGGTTTGTATTTGAATATATCTTCTTTCTTTATGGAGCAGGGCAGCATATTTGCACAATCGGTCGGACCGCCACTACTGGAAATTAAGATGAAACTGATTTCATACAAATCCTTGTTCTCAACATTTTCCTTTGCCCTCAAAACAGCATATCCGCCTTGATACGATCCCTCTATATCACATCCGATAATATTCATCTCGGAACTTATCAATTGCATCTCACCATGCCCCCTGCGGTCAATTTTACCAAAAAGGATCATCATAGGAGAGTTATCATTTTCCTGCCAATAACCTGTCATGGCAAATCCGCCGTCACCTGTTTGAATAATATCTGTGGCCATCTTTTTCCCGACATATTTAAATGTACGGTCTGTCAGGGGGATTATCTTACCCGAATTATCCGTTTTCTGAAACATTATATCAACAGGATATCTGTCATTCAATATATTAGCAACTATTCCGATTTCGTTTGTTTTACTTAGTGCTATTTTCGGTGGTGCAAATTCAGTTGCATAATTCTTGTTTTGCATAAAAAGCACAGGATTGCCGGTATCCAGATCAGATTCCAATAATTGAACCAGCATCTTACCATCTTCATTAACGCCAACAATCATAAATTCATCTCTGGCTAACGGTACAATATTATATGCCTGATAATCAAGCTTTTTATGATCAATAATCTCTCCATTATTATCAATTTTCATAATCTGGGAGACTTTATCTCCCATACCAGTGATAACCATAAATTCATCATTAGCTGAAGGCACAACAGAACATGCATTTTCAGGACTCCCCTTCAAATCACCATGTTTTACAAAGGTAGAAAAACTGCTTATCAGGGTTATCTCTTTTGACACCTCATGACTCTCGCCTGTTTCAGAATTAATTGCCTCTAATGTAACAACATAATTGCCGGGAACAGTATAATTATGGCTTGGCATCTTTTCCGATGATTTATTTTTATCCGAATCAAAATCTCCGAAATTCCACTTATACGTATCTGCATTTACAGAAAGATTCTTAAATCCCGCATTTGCCGGTACATAATTATTACTTAATTCTATTTCAAAGTTGGCAACAGGTGGTTTCAATGGTTTCTCGACCAAGATAGTTTTTTCTGCAACATTCTTCCTGCCTGATTCTTCATTGACTACTTCAAGAACGACCTTGTATTCACCAGCCTTTTCGTAAATATGTTCAGGATTTTTCCGGGTGGAAGTATTTGAACTACCGGAATCCGGATCGCCAAAATTCCATGAATAGCCGGTTGCATTTTCAGAATCATTTATGAAAGAAACCCTGGCCGGAGCTATGGAATTATTATTGCGAATAACAAATCCTGCCACAGGAACAATTGCAGGAGGTGAAATAGTAATAATCCTGGAGAAAGTGTTCGTAAGACCTGAACTTTTATTGGTAACTTTTAGCTGAACATTATACTCTCCGGGCTTTTCATATTTATGTGCCGGATTAGCATCATTGGAAGTATTACTCCCCGAATCAGGATCACCAAAATCCCATTCCAATATATCTGCATCAGAAGAATTATTTTTAAATGAAACCGTTGCCGGAGCTGAATTATCATCCGCCTCTATATCGAATTCCGCTACCGGCATGAGTTCAGACTTAGACTCTTCCTCTGTCACATCTTCAGACCTCGTTCCCCCTTTAATTACCACATAATCCGTTGCAGTACTCTCCTTTTTAAATCCACTCCGCGAAGCAGTCAGAACCACTTTGTATCTACCCGGATTTTTATAAGTATGGGTAGGATTCATTTCTTCCGATGTATTTTCGTCTCCCGAATCAGGATCACCAAAATCCCATAAATATTTCTCAGCATTAACCGATTTGTTATCAAAAATTATTGTTACAGGGCCTAGAACATTATTATTATTTATTGAGAACTCCGCTTCCGGGGGCTTGGGTAATTCGCTAACCGTAATAACCTCCGAATACTTACTTGGTTTCCTCTCTCCCGAAGCCCAAGCAGAAAGTTCAACTTCATAACTTCCCTGTTGTGTGAAGACATGTGCCGGATTAGCTTCATCTGATGAATTCTTTGCTCCCGAATCAGGATCACCAAAATCCCATTCATATTTTGAAGCATTAACAGATGTATTTTTAAATACCACTGTTGAAGGTGCAATTTCCGATGATTTGGTATAAATAAATTTTGCTTCGGCAACTTTTTGCTGGCCAACAATAACTTCCTTGGTCATGGTATCTGAAAGCTTGCTGAAATTATTTTTAACCGTAAGAGTTACCGTAAAAGTTCCAGCCTCTTTGTATTTATGCCGGGGGTTCTCCTTATCCGATTCATTTTGTCTCGGGTTACAAAAAGAATCTCCAAAATTCCAATGATAAGTATCTGCATTAACTGAAGTATTTATAAAATCAACTTTTGCAGTTGGCATCTGGTTATTACCTTCAATCTTAAAATCAGCAACTACCGGGTCATGGGTCTTAACCTCAATACTCTGATAGTATTTATTTTCCAGATTCAATTGGGTATTACGGGCAGTCAGGGCAATAGAATAAATTCCCCCTGTTTTATAAACATGCGAAGGGTTTTCCGTAAAAGAAACGTTCTCCACCCCGGAAGAAGGGTCTCCGAAATCCCACTGATATTCATTGGCATAAGAGGAGTTATTCAAAAAATCAACCTTACAGGGTGCATAGCCATTATTACTAATTGAACCAACCTGAAAAACAGCACGAGGTTCATTTTCCTTATAAGCAAAAACATCAACTGCTACATTTTGAATATCCCCTTCAAAATCATCTTTATAATACCAAACAATAGCTTTCTCTTTGCCTGGACTAATACCTGAACCTATATCCCCGTAAGCTGACTTTGCCTCAATTTGTTTCCCCTCGTAAGTTAACAGTAGTATAACACTAAATGATTTTGCTCCGTCTGTCGAGGCTACATCATATGTTACCAATAATTTACCATCCTCGGAAATACTTTTTGAAATGTTTGAGGCAAAATTCTCCTGTGACAATGCGATTTTACCAAATAGTGATAAAACCAATATAATTGCAACATAAATAATTTTTGATCTCATCTTTCCCCGATACTTTTAATTATCATATTCAGAAAAAACACTTATTTTTCACTTTATAAAAACTCTGTAAGGTAATAAATTTACTGAATCTTCCTTAAGTCTGAGCTTCAAACTCTCTGTCTTATGCCGGATTTCTTCAGCAGATAAGCTATTATCCTTATTTAAGGAAAGATATACATCGAGTGTCCGTGACATTCCTTTTCCGTGAGAATGAACAATACTTATTCCCTTTTTAACTTCTGCCCATTTTAAATCACTACTAAAAATCTCAAAACATAAAGCTTTTATATCCTCTGCTGTTACTATTCTTCCTCTTGATAATAATGACCTCCTGAGCGTGTTAAGTTTATCCTCATGAGAAAGTTTCTGCCTGCCTCCAACCGTTTGTGATAATAATTTAACACTTCCGTCCTCAACATCAACGCCTCTGTAAACTGAAAGAGATGTACCCGGTCTTATATTATTGGCGAAATTACCGGCAATAGACCAAAACTGTACATTGATCTTGTCATAGTCGGCAGCGGATTCCATGATCAGATATGAATTAAGTTCATTACCTATACCGTCAATACCAACTCTTTGTTCCAGTCTTGAAATTATCTGATCCAACTGTTTCAGTTCGAAAGAGATAAGGTCACCACCTTTTATCGCAAATGCTGCGGATTCATCCCTTACCAATTCAATAAGATTATTCAGGTATTCCTTTGCATCCCGTGAATCGAACCTACCGATGCCTCCCTGTCTTACCATATAAGTATTTTTATCATCATTGCTATTCCCTTCTGATAGTCTGGGCATGTATATTTCATCTTTGCTGTCAGACACCCTTTGTACGTCGAAAAATAAATCGTCAGTAAACAGTGGAATCACATTTGTTCCTTTAATAATTGAATGTGTATACTCATTTAACTCCCTGTTTATTACCGGAAAAGAGTTGAGCGAAATTACGAGTTCATTAATATCCTCAAAGGAAAAAGGTTGCGCCAAATCAATTTCCAGCCAAAATATTTCCTTGTTAAAAACTTCCGGAGCTTCATCCGCGAAATACTCCTGAAGTACATGTGGCTCATTATTGTCCCCCAGAAGATCCTTTTGCAGATAATTGCCCCTGGTCAGTGTCATGAACCTTTTTCGGTAAAAATCGTTTATAAAATGATTTGTTCTGTATGAAATATCACTTTCTTTTTTCAAAAGGTCGTTCAGGCTATTGCCAACGGTTGTCATATCTGTTTCCATACCTGTTCCAAAAATAACCTCCCTCCCGTTTATCTTCCATCCGGCTTTATTCAAAGCATGATAAAAACGTTCTTCCGATTGAATATTTTTAAAGGAAAAAAAGAGCGAAAGTCCGTCAAGAATTTCAATCAGCGGATCAAGCCATATGCCGACATAAAGTCTGGAGTTGTCAGATCTAACTTTATTGTGACTTTCTGCTATAATCTCTTTAAGCCGACCATCAACCTCGTACAGATATTTACCTGTGAAAAGGAATTTAATTTCGCCATTAAATAGTAAACAATCACTGACGGGAGTGAAAAAAACATTTTTTTTCTCAGCTGCCCCCCCGCTATCTCCTGTTCCGACCATTTCTTTAGAAAAATAAAACTGGTATAACTCGTTTATTCTTACGGTAGGCTGCATTGGTTTGGCAGATGCAACGGCATGAGCCGGAAAATGTGTAAACATATTACGATTAAAAAGAAGATCGAGCAATTTCTCAGTTATTCTGGTATCTGCTCTGTTTATTTCCCGGGAAATACTATGTATCTCTTCAGCAAGAGAACCAATTATTAATCCCAGTACAGGATCAAATGAACTGATATCCTGAACATCCGGGTATCCCCAAATCTTTGAGGCATTACGGATCATCCTTCTTTTTATGGAATCTACTGTATCAATTGGCATCTCTATAAAAATTTTATTTCCATAACTTTTTATCTTTTTTATTATCCTTAGGGTAACTTTGCGATATACCATTAAAATTATTAACCTTAGGGTAAATAAAAATACCCTTGGGGTCTTATCAGTAAGATAGCGGCCCTATAAAAAATGTTTCCATATGCTGAAATGGTTCATTAGTTTTATCTATTATCCCGTCTATGACCATTTTTATCTGGGTCTTGATCCTTTTGTTATTTATTCTTGTATTGATCTCAACCTGATCAATTTGCAAATCAATATTCACATTTATCAATCTGCTTTCATTATTCCGAATGGAGTTCAGAATAGATTTTTTCAGTTCATCCCTTAAAGAATGAGTATTATAAATATTTTCAAAATCATAATTCGATATTTCAGTTCCGAAATGAGGATCGTGCTTAACCTCATTATATGATGTAACGGTAATCAAATGTATCATATTATGTATAGACCTTTTTACATCAATTCTTTGTAAATCCTTCTGATTCACAATTCTTTTCATGTCGAGAGGTATGTTTAAATATTCAGGCACAAGTAATGTATTTTATATATATTAAATTAATCAGCGAGAAAACTCCGTTTTGGTTTCTGTTCTTCCTTAACAAAAATATTTGTTTCTTTTTTCTTTCCAATATAAGCAAGGGATTCGAGTTTATCGAATAAAAGAGAAATGATCTGGATAAACTCAGTAAATTGTTCTATACTGAAGAGAATATCATAGTGCTTATATTCAAAATTTATACAATACACCAGGAGTTTTTCAAAATCTCCCTGCTTTAATTCCGACCAGTTGGTAAAATAATTCAGCAATTCTTCTTTATCGGAAGCAGTATTTGAATCTATCGTGTTACGGATTATCCTGGCCGCGGTGGCAATGTACAGAAACATATATATTGGCGGCATATCGGGTATCTCCCAGCGTAAGCGCAAATGGTTTTCCGAAACAAATCCAAGAAAGCTTTCCGAAAGGGAAAGGACGGATTTAGCGAGTCTTGTATCCTGATTTTTTTCCTTTATTTTCCTTATTATGCTCAATAAATCAAGTTCCAGCTTGCTGAAAAATTTTTCTGTAGTATCCTCAAAATCAATTAGTTTAATATGACTATTAACAGTCATACAAGGCGGAATATAGTCATCATAAATTTCGGGAGTCTCTTTATCAATTTTGAGCTTGCCTATGAAAAACGAATTGGGATTCACCCCCTGTTTATTAATTTGCTTTTCAGCAATGACATTTAATTTAAAGAAGGGTATTGTAAAAGGATAGCGGGGAGGTTCTTCTTCCGTATCAAGTTCTCCGTAAACCTGCCTATCAAAAGGATCAACAGAAAGTAAAATGAAGTAATCACTCCCCTCTTCTTTAGAAGAAGCTTCCAACTCACGGGTCAAATCAACCTCCAGTTCAGCCATTTGGTGGTCCTCTGTAATTTCAATTCTCATACCACCTTCGGTGACTGCCCTGCAGTGAGAAATTTTTGCTTTCAGAAATTTCTGATTATCTGTTTTTAAAATAGTTTTTATTGAACTGTCAGATTGTGAAGCTAAAGGCAACAATCCGAAATTTTTTTTATTCAGGGAAACGGCACGTATATCATTCAACCTGTCAGTGAAAGCATTTTCCTGTTGAATAAAATGCTGTTTACCGATATTCATCCCATTTTCCCAGTTAACATTCAAATATTTTAATTTTGGCGGCATAATGTATTTTTAAATTTTATTATTCAAATAATATTACTAAGTCAAATTATATGGCTGTATTATAACCCAAATATGACATTTCTGATTCAACTCCTGCATCATCGGTCAATATAAAAAAGTTTTCTTTTTTTTCAGCTTTTAATCTTGTTTCCACATCGAGTTCTACCGGAATAAAATAACTGTAAATACAATTTAAAGTCAGATCGGCAGGTCCGCCTTTGAAAAAATCTTTCGGATCGGTATTTTTAAGGGGACCAATATGAATTAACAGTCTGCCTATATAACCCGAAGCAGTCCTGCCTGCTATCATATCATATCCTAATCTCCCGGCGCCGAGACAACCTCCTTTCATATCATTTTTGTCGGTATCATGACCTGACATCCTTGCTGTTTCCACTTCATCGTCACGAAATTCGATTCTTACCTGTTCATCGAGGACAAACTCAATACACCTGGCTGTAAGACTGTAATTGCCTGTCACCTGATGAGCAAAAGGCAAAAGTCGTGTTAGTTTGGAAATATATTTTTGGGGTATCTTTTCATCTATTCTCCAAAAACCGGGAATCAATCCGTTAAGAAATTCAGAATATAAATCCTGAAATTTCCTGTTTTCCTTCATTGCAACAAAGACATTCCGGAAAAAAATTTCATTTTCAAACGGTCTGAAAAACAAACGTACGTGTTTTTCTTCAGCTTTTAGCCTCATCGACTCTTTTGCCATATCCTCTCCGGTCGAATTCCGGATATCGGAGAAACGGTGAAAAAGAGCCTCGGGCAATGCATCATAGATGCCGGCCCTGTTAAGGTGAATGCTAAAAGTTTCATCCCCGTTTTCAAATTCCTCAACTTCGGAATAATTTATATCGGTCGACCACTTTCTTTTTAAAACACCATCAAAAACAACCATTATGTCCTTTTGCGACATGCCTTCCGACAGCAAAAGGGCAATCAGAAACTCTGCTTTCAAGTCATAAAGCAGGGTGTTAATAGCAGCAGATTTTTTCTGTAAGTTCACTGTAACAATTTATAAAAAAAACACCGAATTAAAAGAATTATAATCTATAATTGATTAAATTAATATTGCTTTGCGAAAATATCTTCCCTGTCAAAATTATAATGCTAGCTGCCAGTATCACAACAAAGCAAATATAATTAGAAATAATTTCTTCAATAAAAAAAACAACATGTTAAACTATACAACCTAATTATCTATAAAAATATAAAATATTTAGGTTTTAAAAATACAGTTACAATGAATATTACTGTTCAACGAAATAAAAAATCGGAGGGATTTATGCCTGCAAGAAAAGTATCTATAAGTTCACCTGACCTGGAATAGCGGTAAATTATGGCGCTCTGTGAATAATCCATCGCATCGGCAATGTAAATTTCGTTATTATCAGGATTAACAGCAATACCGTATAAATTTCTGTTATCTGCTTTTATAAATGATGGTCCCGGCAAATCACGGCTGTCTGTTCCCATTTTAAAAACATCACCGTTAAGGTAATAAATAGTATCACCTGAGTTGTTGATATCCAGTTCGGAAGGATACGAATCCTCATCAAAACGGTATATTTGCTCAATAGTGCAGGTCAGGGGATCTATCCTGCTTAATGCCGGATGACCGCTATCTGCATTTTCCCATGCATTGCCACCGTCAGAAAGAACCCATATCTTTCCGTCTTTATCAGTCTCCAGATCTTTAGGCTGGAAAGGCACTTTTATTTTTGTTACCAATTCATCTGTTTCGGTATCTATTACCAACAAATATTCATCGTATGACCAGCACGACACAAAAATCCTGTTACTCACCTGTACCATTTGCTCCGAAGTATGTTCCCCGAGGTCGATCTTACCTGTTACTTCAAAAGTGGCCGGATTTATTACAATAATATAGTTGGCATACAGATCGGAGACATAGGCTTTTGACGCGCTGATAAAATGAATATAACGTGGTGATGTCAGACCTGTAATAATATTTTCAAATTCAATTGTTTCAGGATTTACCGTATATATTTTCCCTGAATTGTTCACAACAATGAACAAAGTATTATTAAAAATTTCAAGCGACTGAACAACGTCACCCAACGGAGCATTGTTACTAGCGTGAAATATTTGATTTGTAACAATTTTTCTTTCACTGTTATAAAAAGACAGCGATCCGTTACCGTACATAAAATTGCCTTCGCATGCAATAAATACTCCATCCCTGGTATCCAGATCAGAAAAAACTGTTTCCACCGGTTCTTCATCACATGACCATGCCAGTAATAGAAGAAATAATATTTTAATAATTCGCTGCATATAATTAAACTCCATCTGATTTTTCCTTTTAGCTGAAAACGATATACTAAAAACGACACCGCTGAATAAAAAATTACCGGAAATCATTTCACCCCACTAAATGCTACGGAGAGACTGTAGAATCTCCCGGGCATTGGTCGCCATAATATACTCTGATAATTATTATCAAAAATATTTTCAACGGCAAATTTCAAATTTAAAGTATAATTGCTCCATTCCATCTGCTTATCAATAACGACTTTACTTAGCCAATAAGGATTTAACACCTGCTCGAAATATGTTTCAATATTACTCGACTTTGTATACCTTTTGCCGGTATAGTTTAAATCATATTTCAAAGTATATTTTCGCCAGGTACAACTAAGATATAAATTCCCTTTATGCTTAGGAATATAAATAAGCTGTTTGCCCCTTGAACGGTCCGCCGAACTTACAGCATTGACATTAGAGGTTTTCGTATAAGAATAATTGCCTCCCGACCGGAAGCGGAGTTCATTCAAATTGTATTCAGCGGACAACCGGTATTCAAGTCCGGATGAAACAACATCCTTAACATTATCAGCCTCCCAGTAATATGCTCCGCTTGCAGCCGGCTGCCATATAATCCAGTTATTGATCCTTGAACAAAACCATGTAAACTCATTATCTATTATGGTCTTACCCGTCTCAATATTCCATTCCAAAGATATATCGCCCGAAAAACCGTCCTCCGGTAGAAGTTCCGGATTCCCTCCGGGAAGCCAATATAAATCATTAAGGGTAGGTTTATGATAATTACGTGCTGCATTAAGGGACAACACCAATGGCAGCTTCCTATGCAACTGCCATTCCAATCCTGCCGCAGGAATAAAAAACACAAACCTTTCATCATAATATTCCGACCGTAAGAGTCCGAATAAATTATAACGGTCAGACAGCCTTACATGCATATCCACCATCAGGCTTGTTTCAAAGCGATCCTCCCGGTATCCGGATTGCTTGGTGGCATCAGTTGCTCCGACATGGTAATAATTGGCATCCAAACTGATCTCGCCATAGATATCTTCATCAAACTCTCTAAAAACTTTCAGATGATTAAGGAACCCCGTCTCACGACTCTCCGAATCTTCATTAACGAAATCAAATTCAGGAGTAGCCCGGTAATAGTTTAATCTACCCGAATTTATTCCTGAAAAAAAATTATAATTATAGCTTTCCGAATACTTTTTCCAGCCAAACTGGCCTCTCAATTGACTATCATTTTGATATTCCTCACGGTCACTCCCCTCATAAGACATAAGCTGCGGAAGATCGCGCCTGCTTTGCTGATACCAAAACCTCAATGTTAATATTTCTTCACTCGTCCTTCTAAAGTATAGTTCCTGAAGAATGCCAGCTTTATAATATTGCGCATTCTCAAGAGTATCCTCCCTGTGGGGTATAATACCTGAATTAAAAAATGTGAAATCATTACGCGAAGTTTCAAAGTAAAACCTTGTGTTAACATTTAGACAGTCACTGCCTTTAATAAATTTCAAAAAAGATTTGTGAGTATGGAAAGATCCTTCTTCAATTACTGCATTAACATTAAATTTTGTAGACCAATCGGGTTTATTATCAAGGTTTATGCTGCCGCCAAGTGCACCACTGCCTCTGATCATTGAACTACTGCCATGGAGCAGATAGACCTCATCGGTAAAAAAGACGGGCAATAATGAAAGGTCGGCCATACCCCGCATAGGTGAATTAAGATTCATTCCATTCCATAATACCTGTGTATGTGATGCAGATGTACCACGAAAGCTGGCGGTAGCTACAGAACCACGACCATAAGATTTAATGAAAACAGGTGAATAGTCTGAAATAAGTTCCGACAGATTGGTTGTGAGTGTTGATGCAAGGGATAATGAATCAGGACGCGTAATTTTCAAACCTGCTTCTTCCGCTTTTTTTTTGGCAAATACTTTTACTTCCCTTATCTGAATTGTATCAGTTAGGGATTGTCCCCCTGCATATGCCAAAACAAACGAAAAAATTATACTTATCAGAAAACGCCCCTTCATCACTTTTTGATTATTTTACTCGTTACTGACCTGTCTTCGGAAACCAATACCAAATAATAGATACCGGCCTTGAACTCACTTACATCAATCTTACGGATATGATCAGCTACTATATTTTTATAAATTATCCGTCCATTAATATCATACATGAATAAACGGTATCCGGAATTATCCACGCATATAACTGTTAACTCATCACTAACCGGATTTGGATACACTTTGAATTCAGGGATACTCTCCGATGCATGGGAAGTAGTTAATATCCCCGAAATAACAATGGCATTGTTGCCGGATGAATAAACTACCGGTGGCTCTGATTGAATAATCACAGTTGCAACTCCGTCATCATCCGTAAAATAACTTTGGCCTCCCGTGACTGTTATTTCCTTGTTGACCAAAGGTATGAATCCTGATTCCGTAATTTTAAAGCCATCGTATGTACATTCTGTTTGCTCCAGCGTCAATTTCACCTCTTCATTAATGCCTGCCGTATTTTTATTAGTGAGCAACCGGCTGTAATTCCATTCACTTGTAATATCTGAGACATGATACAAATCTACCGTGTCACCTCCGGAAATTTCAATTTCATCGAAACAATTTAAAAACTGACTACCGTTCAGTCGTGCCACCCATGCTATTGCATACCAAACAGGTTCGGACTTTCCTCCCCATCCATAGGTAAACAGATCGTCCTTCTCAACAGAATACAGATATAGTTTCCCATTTGCACTTTCATCGTCATGAAACCAGAAACTCACACCTGCTTTCGTCAATCCGTCCACCAGAGCATGAAAAAGCGTGGGACGATCCAAGCTGGAATAATCATTTTGCCTGTTTTCAACTACTCCGTTAAGATTTCCCATGCTTATTTCTATACTTTGAAAAGGCAGCAGGTTCTCTTTTTCTGTTTTAAAGGAAAAATATATTGCGGTTTTGTCATGAGGAGAAAGAACTTTAACAAGGACCTCCTCTTGGGCTGAAAAGCCTTCTATAGTGCATTTTAAAGTAGTTTCGCCGGACTGAAACGCATTAAAACTAAATAAACCGTTATTTTGACTCACCTGACCTATATCAGGATTTGAAGATGAAAATTGTAGGGGAACATCGATTTTGATACCTCCATTATCATATACTTTTGCAGAAATATATACTGTGTCGCCGGGATAAACAGCAGAAAAATCTGCAATAATTTCAATTGAATCGGGAACTACCACTTTTATAGTTGCCGACCTGACCTCCTCGCCGGCAGAGACAATTATCTCAGCTTCGCCGGTATTATTTGCAATAATATTACCAGAGTTGCCTATCGACAAAACCTTTTCATTATCAGAGGAAAATAAAATGGGTAATGATTGTTTTCTACCCTTATCAAAATAAGAAGCTTCAAGTTTAAAACTATTACCAACCAGTATTCTTTCAGGATAAGGATATATAATCAGCATCTCTTCTTTGCCTGTTAGGCCGGTATGTGGTTCAACATCTTCAATCCAAGAAACATCCGTGGAAATTTCCCCGATCCAACCCACGGAGGCCAGATTCCCTGTTACTATCTTAACAAAATGAACAGAATCTATATCTATGTAATTTCCATGGCTGTCGACTGCCCATGAGATATCCACAGGATTACCCCCTGCACCTTCCGTTTCAGGTGTATATGGATTATCAGGCAAAGTCAGATCAATACCCTGTTTAAGTGAATGACAATCGGCATAACCAAAAGCCGGCGAAATAATTTTTATCTGGTTAATATCAGAACTATCAATTTCTGCCTTCAATCTGGTTCCCTTGAATTTTACAGAATCCTGCGGATATTGCGGAAAAAATTCCGGCAGGGGATAATAATCCTGCGTATAATAACTGTTTGCCCTGATCCACCCTGAATTATATAAGTTATCCTCCCAGTAAACATCCCGCGATTCTGTCCTGAAATAAGTTACTTCATAATTTTTTACAGTAACCGAATGAAAGTATTTGCTGCCCGCAATTTCGCACCATGTATCATCTGCAATTCCGTTTTTGTTTTCATCTTTCATCACCCAAATTACTCCGGCTTCAGATGATCCAGGAAAAGCATTTCCAAAAACCGTAAAATCAATACCATAAGGATTATTCGGATCATTAACACAAGCATTTTCAAATCCTGCTACAATATATCCGCCAAAACTTCCCATAGAAACCATGCTGCTAAGGGATTCAGTCATTTTTTGCGCTGCTGCGGGTGTTCCTGAAGATTCAATATTGATATGTTGACCAGGTGCAGGAAAATAATCTATAATATAAATCTCATTTTGTGAATAACACAAAAAACATATTATTGCTAAAATAAATAAAATGTAATATTTTTTCATTCCCCTTTCTTTTATTGAAAACAGGGAAATAAAACGTCAGGTATTAATCTGTCGCTTTTATTCCCGAAAGCTTTTTTAAAATGGCAGGTCTTCTGGCTCGTCCCGGTTTTCGGCTGCCTTCCCGTTCGGTTTATTATAACTTACCGAACAGTGGCGGTGTAAGCCGAAAACATAAGGGACTTACAGCTGCGGGTACAGCTTCGGATTTACACCGAATTCCCTGTTCATGATAACCATTTTCAGTATAATAATATTTAGTTAAAAACTAAAAATCTAATTTTTATAAATTTTCTCCGGACGCTTTAGTGCGCGGTAGATTAAAAATATTCCAAATAAAACGAACGGTATACTAAGCCATTGTCCCATGTTTAGCGTCATCCCAGCCTCAAAAGCCTCCTGGTCCTCTTTAATGAATTCAATTAAAAACCTGGGGACAAAAATCAGGATAAAAAACATCCCTGTCAGGAGTCCCTGCTTATATTTAGCCCTGGTACGCCAATAGAGATAAAACAGGATACCAAAAGCCACCAAATAAGCCAACGCTTCATAAATCTGAGTGGGATGTTTAGGCACCACCTCACCATTACGCTCAAAAATAAATCCCCACGGGAGGTCTGTTTGTATACCGTATATTTCAGAGTTCATAAGATTGCCGATTCGTATAAATGCCCCTACCAGTGCGGTTGGTACGGCAATACGGTCAATTGTCCAGAAAACATTACGTTTTGTTACAACTCCCGAATATATAAGTAAAGCTAAAATAATGCCAATAGCACCTCCATGACTTGCTAGTCCCCCGTGCCATATCTTTATTATCTCCTCCGGATTCTGAGAATAAAATTCCCAACCGTAGAAAAAAACATGTCCCAGACGGGCACCCACAATGGTTCCGATTATTATATAAAAGAAAAGGCTGTCAATCCATTTCTGGTTAATATTTTCAGATCGGAACATCCTCTCGCCAATGTAATAACCAATCAGGAAGCCTGACGCAAAGAGCAATCCGTACCACCGGATAGATAAAGGACCCAGATTTAATATCTCGGGACTCACATTCCAATGAATATAATTTAAAAAACCGATCATATGATATTTAAATTTAAATATGAATTTAGTCAAAAAAGAGCCTCATACACTTTTAAGACAAATTAATAAAATTTATTTTTAATTGGTTGCAACAAACTCATTATTTCTGATTTACAATCAAACTTTTCCTCTGCCATGG
This sequence comes from uncultured Prolixibacteraceae bacterium, assembly GCA_964611525.1. Lineage (GTDB taxonomy): Bacteria > Bacteroidota > Bacteroidia > Bacteroidales > Prolixibacteraceae > JAAYJR01. The sequence goes on along the minus strand of CAZTAL010000042.1, from coordinate 5,406 downwards.
CAGTATTTATATTTTTTGCCGCTACCGCAGGGACAAGGATCATTGCGGCCAATCTTTTTTCCTACCTTAACAGGTTGGGGTTTTGATTTTTCCCCGGTTTGTGTTTGCGCGCCCTTCATAGGATTTTCCATGCCCGGTAAATCGGATTTCTGGGTTTTATATCGACTCAAGTCAAGTTTTTTTCTGGCTTCTGCCTCCCTCACCTGATCAGGACTCTGAATAGGGATATGTCCTTTCATAAGAGTAGACACAACATTTTTATTCACCGTTACTAGCATCGCCTTAAAAAGATTAAAAGACTCAAATTTATATATTAACAACGGATCCTTTTGCTCGTAGGTAGCAGCCTGTACCGACTGTTTCAGATCATCCATCTCCCGCAACTGCTCTTTCCATGATTCGTCAATAGTATTCAGCACAATCTGTTTCTGATAAGATTTTACCAGCTCCCTGCCCTTATTACGGTAAGCTTTTTCAAGGTTACATATTATCTGGAAGACCCTGGTACCGTCGGATATCGGAACTACTATATTTTTGTATATCTGCGATTTTGTTTCATACACGTTTTTTATAACCGGATAAGCCTGTTTTGCAATGGTTTCAACTTTACGATTATAAGCATCAATCATTTTATCATATATCTTTTGGGAAATCTCTTCTGTATTTATCTTCTTAAATTCCTCTTCATTTACAGGTGATTCCATTGAAAGCAAACGCATTAATTCAATATTAAAATCTTCAAACTGATCGGTACCGTAATAATTATTTACCAATTCCTCAACTGAGTCGTACATCATATTGAGCAAATCGACTTCCAGCCTTTCCCCGAACAATGCGTGCCTGCGTTTTTTATAGATCACTTCCCGCTGGGAGTTCATTACATCATCATACTCCAGCAGTCTTTTGCGAATACCAAAGTTATTTTCCTCTACTTTCTTCTGAGCCCGTTCAATAGATTTGGATATCATTGAATGCTGTATTACCTCGCCCTCCTTAAGACCGAGTCTGTCCATCACACCTGATATCCTGTCAGAGCCGAACAATCGCATAAGGTCATCCTCCAGTGAAACATAAAACTGCGAAGATCCCGGGTCTCCCTGTCTACCGGCCCTGCCCCGCAACTGACGGTCAACACGGCGCGAATCATGACGCTCTGTACCAACAATAGCCAATCCGCCGGCCTGCCTGACCTCAGGGGTTAGTTTTATATCAGTACCCCGGCCTGCCATGTTTGTAGCAATTGTGACAGTACCCGAATGTCCTGCCTCGGCAACAATCTCGGCTTCGCGGGCATGTAACTTCGCATTTAATACATTGTGCTTAATTCCCCTCAACTTCAACATCCTGCTAAGAAGCTCCGATATTTCAACCGAGGTAGTACCCACCAAAACAGGACGTCCCGCTTTATTAAGATTTACAATTTCATCAATAACCGAATTATATTTTTCGCGTTTGGTCTTGTAAACCAGATCTTCCCTGTCATCTCTGATCACGGGACGATTAGTCGGGATAACAACCACCTCCAGTTTATAGATATCCCAGAATTCGCCGGCTTCGGTTTCAGCAGTACCCGTCATGCCCGCAAGCTTATGATACATTCTGAAATAATTCTGTAACGTGATTGTAGCGAAAGTCTGTGTAGCAGCCTCTACTTTAACCCTTTCCTTAGCTTCTATAGCCTGATGTAAGCCGTCGGAATAGCGACGCCCCTCCATAATACGTCCTGTCTGCTCATCAACTATCTTTACCTTATTATCGATAACCACATACTCCACATCCTTCTCAAACATGGTATAAGCTTTTAAAAGCTGGTTGATCGTATGAACCCTTTCCGATTTAACGGCATAATCCTGCAATAATTTATCCTTCTTTTCCAGAAGCTCTTCATGTTTAAGGCCATTATTTTCCAGTTCGGCAATTTCCGCCCCCATATCAGGCATTACAAAAAAATCAGGATCATCCATACCGCTCGAAATCAGATCAATACCTTTATCGGTAAGTTCAACGGAATTAAGTTTTTCCTCGATAATAAAATATAGCGGATCGGTTACGATATGCATATTCTTATTATTATCCTGCATATAGAAATTTTCTGTTTTTTGCAGGATTGCTTTCATACCCTCCTCACTAAGAAATTTTATTATTGATTTGTTTTTAGGCAAACCTTTATGTGCGCGTAATAATAAAAGGCCACCTTCCTTTTTCTCTTCTTCGGTTGCATCTTCTTTGGTCAGCAATTTCTTTGCATCGATAAAAATACGGTTAACCAAGTCACGTTGTGCCTTATATAATTTTTCCACATATCCTTTCAGATCTTCAAACTGTTGATTTTCACCTTTTGGCACAGGGCCTGAAATAATAAGGGGTGTACGTGCATCATCTATCAGCACCGAGTCGACCTCATCAACAATTGCATAATGATGTTTCCGCTGAACCAGGTCTTCCGGATTAATAGACATATTATCGCGCAGGTAATCAAATCCGAATTCATTATTGGTGCCATAAGTAATATCAGCGTTATATGCCTTTCTTCTTGCTTCAGAATTAGGTTGATGTTTATCTATGCAATCTACGGAGAGACCGTGAAATTCAAAAATAGGCCCCATCCATTCGGCATCACGTTTTGAGAGGTAATCATTGACCGTTACTATATGAACTCCGCGTCCGGCCAAAGCATTAAGAAAAACCGGCAAAGTGGCCACCACAGTTTTGCCCTCACCCGTAGCCATCTCTGCAATCTTTCCCTGGTGAAGTACGATGCCTCCTATCAATTGCACATCATAATGTACCATATCCCATATGATCATGTTACCACCGGCTATCCAACTATTTTTCCAGATAGCCTGATCACCTTTAATCAGGACGCTTTCACGGGTTGAGGCCAAATTTTTATCAAATTCCCTTGCAGTTACAACAACACTTTCATTCTCCTTAAACAGTCTGGTGGTCTCCTTTACGACAGCAAAAGCTGTCGGAAGTATCTCGTTAAGCACTGCTTCGATCTTTTCATCAATGACCTCTTCAAGCTTATCGATCTGTGAATAGATATTTTCACTCTCCAGGATATCCGCATCTTCAGCCTTCTCTTTAAGTTCAGCAATCTGATCTTCCTCATGTCTTATATGTTCCCTGACAATCTTCCGCAATTTATCCGTTTCATTCCTCAGTTCATCAGTTGAAAGAGGCATAATACGCTTATATTCTTCCTTGATCTTTTCAATCAAGGGAGTTACCTCTTTTATATCTCTTTCCGATTTAGTTCCAAGTATCTTTTTAAGTATTTTATTTACTAATGCCATTTGATAAACTATTAATACAATTTTTTAAAACAGTGCAAATTTAGTTAAATGGAAGGGCTAAAACAACGCATGGTACGAATAAATCATAAAACCTTTAATACTTTAGCTCCCTTTATCTTGTGCTTTTTGATATCCATTATGGCCTGACTGGCTTTTTCAAAGGTATACACCTCGGTATCCGGCTTAAAAGGCATTTCGGCAGCAATCCTCAGAAACTCTTTAACATCAGAGGCAGTTACATTAGCAACACTCTTTATTTCCTTTTCCATCCAGAGATGGCGGGAATAATCAATATTATAAAGATATTCCTGATCGATATTTTCTTTTCGTATTGCATTTATTACCAGTCGTCCGCCAGGTTTAAGACTATCAAGTGCACAAACAACAGGCTTCCACACAGGCGTTGTATCTATTATGGAATCCAGCAGATAAGGAGGATTATCCGACGTATCACCCGCCCAGACGGCTCCAAGTTCCAGTGCAAATTCCCGCTCTTTCGGATTACGGGCGAATACATAAATACCAGAGCCAGGGTATTTATATTTTATCAATTTCAATACCAGATGGTTCGAAGCCCCGAAACCTGTAAGACCGACTTTATGGCTATTACTTATTTTAGCGAGTACGGTCGACCGGTAGCCAACTGCACCGGCACAAAGAAGAGGAGCTGCTTCAATATCGGAAAAGACAGGCGGAATGGGATAAGCAAACTTTTCAGGCACGACCATATATTCAGCATAACCTCCATTGACATCCCTTCCTGTAGCAAGAAAGTCAAGACACAAATTCTCGTTACCCGAAAGACAATAATTACATTTTCCGCAAGAAGACCAGATCCATGCCACCCCTATCCTTTCGCCACATTTAATTTTACTGCCCTTCGATTCTTCAACTATCCCCACGACCTGATGACCCGGTACAACCGGGAACTCAGGCGGAGGTGTCCGCCCTTCTATTTCATCTATTTCGGTATGACATACTCCGCAGACATTTATATGAATTAATAACTCACCATCCTTCGGCACTGGCTTCGGAAGCTCAACCTGCTTAAGAGGGCTTATATCTTTATTAAGATCATAAATTTTATCAATAACCCAGGCTTTCATTTTTTTCTGCTTTCTTTTTTGGCCTTATCCATGACTTTATCAACAGAAACCGGTTTCCCGTCTTTATCCTTACTAATATCGGCAGCTTCCATAAAAGCAAGAATATCAAGTGTTTCCTCTGGTGCTACAGGCAACTGTCCAGTGTCAAAAAATTTGACTATTTCAGTAAGCAGAGGTGCATAACCGGCATAAGGTCCCAGTTCCTTGATTTCTTTATCCATGTACACTCTTCCTCCATAGCCGCGTTTTCCTTCTCTGAGACCTCTGAAGGTACCAATCCTGTTATTATCCCAAATACCAACAACCACATCCGCACCAGGGGTAAATGCCCTTGAGACAGTTTTACATCCGGTACCCATAACAGTAAAAAGGCTTTCAACACCATGTATTCCATACCAAAACAGATCAGGATGAGATTCTTCAAGGGAGGCGGGACTATATGTTTCCGCTCCCAGAATATTGCCCGCTTTACCGCTTTTTACTTCATCAATGCCCTTGATATACCGAAGGGAAGATGATGAAAATACAGGTACTCCGTACTTATCGGCCGCATTAAATATTGCAATTGCATCTGCAAGGGAGGCAGTCATTGGTTTGTCAATAAACATACGCTTACCTGCTTTTAAAACAGGAATCGCCTGCTCAAAATGACGTTTACCATCATTTGTTTCCAGCAAAACAACATCCACCTTTTTCAGCAATTCGTCTATAGAATCGACGATCTCCACACCCATTTCTTTAACCTGTTGGGTATAACCTTCGATACGTTCATAACTCGACTTTATGTCAAGACTGCCTTTGGGATATGCTGCGACAACTTTGTATCCTCCAAAATTGTTGCCTGCATCTTGGGCATTTAACGCTTTTGTAAATGCAATAGAGTGTGAGGTGTCGAGACCTATTATTCCAACTCTGTGTCCATCAGCAATTTCTGTTCCCCTTACCAAGGAAGGCGAAGCCAGGAATCCAATTCCTGACACTGCACCTGCCTTTATAAAATT
>CAZTAL010000041.1:0-9869 GCA_964611525.1 uncultured Prolixibacteraceae bacterium | reverse complement strand
GTATAAAGAAGGAAAATGCTGGTCACGGACTTTTTTAATATTGTCCACTTTAGCTATTATTTTGGAAGTACACATAACATGATCAATGTTTTCGCCACCGATATAAACTTCATGACCGTCAACCACCTCTCCTGTATGCATTCTTATCTGTCCAAGCTGGGTGTGAAACTCCCATAATGTTACAGGCTCACCAACTGGCCAATATGCCCTCAAACCTGTGGCAGAACCGGGCTCTTCGGGTTTATCCCTTACCGGACTCTGTGCATGAGGTACTATAGTATACGGAACCCTCCATTCACCTCCATAAGGATTAACAGGGATACCGCAATGCAATACTATCTCCACACCATTATCAACATCATACATCTGGTCGCCCAGCATACTGGGCCTGCCGGTAAGTGAATAAGATAAAACCTGACTGAGCAAAATATGCGGGTAATTCTGACAAACAGCCATTATTCCCCTGTGCTTAAATCCAAGTTCCAGTCCCAATCCCGGCCAAAACCTATCTTCAAGCTTGCCGCTGCCGGTGAGTGTTCTGATCTGGGTTGACACTGCATTACAGTTATACTTCTCCCTCAATGCATCAAAAGCAAGATATGCCCTGGCATTTTTTACTATCTCCGATCTGGAGGCTATTACCTCTTTGGCTCCTTCGATCCATTTATCTGCAACTTTCTCCGCTTCACTGACATCTGCATCCTGATATGCCTCATAAAATTCTTCCGGCTCAACTGTAACAACCTCTACACCATACTTCTCAACAGATTTAATTAACCGCTCATTATGATTCGGAGGATACTCCTGATTATAATCCCCGTGCTTATAATTTACACTTGCAATGATCTCATTTCTATTGTTTTTAACTATCAGTATCCTGGTCTCTCCCAGTTCTTTAATGGCTTTTATCAGTTTTATTTTATATACCAGGTCATCGAACATCTTTTTGGTTACGGCCGGGTCACTAAGATTTCTCCTGTCAAGCTGGGCGGTCAAAATTTTCACATCTTCATAATTAGTACCTCCCATTAGTATATTATTTCCATTGCCTTTAACTTTACCTGTATTAAAAATGTGATAATGGTGGCCACTCTGGAACTCCCACAAATTATATACAACAATAGTGGGTAAGCCTGTAAATGCCAAACGGTAGTCGCCATCAACCCTTCCTATTATCAAAACTCCGTCATAACTCTCCTTATTGCTTTCCACTTCATTATATGCAGCCGTGATTGAGCCTTCAAATACAATAAAGTCTATTCCCCCGCATGCCTCACGGAGTCCGTCCAAAACCTGTTCATGTGTGGTAAAAGTCTCGGGAGGTCCACCGGAACCGGTGCAGCCGCAACCCCCTGAAGTGAAAATGGTAAATAATCTGGTGTTTCTGCTTTGAGGAAATACAATCAAAACAGGAAACATGATCAAACAGATAAATAAATGGATTTTTTTCATTTTAGTAGAATTTTAAAATATTATATTTTTTGTACTTTTTTCAATAACAATATAAAAAAATGGGTTTATTTCTTTCAAGTCTTATTTAAAATTTATTAAACTGTATTACAATTAGTTATAAAAGCCATAAAGTATTTATTAAATTAGAAAACACCTGTTATTTCAAATCAGTTTTAAATGCAGATAGATTATTTATGAATGGAGCATCTGTACGTTTTAACTCGTTAATTAATCTTTCCCTGAAGTCCTCCAGTATTTCTTTGTGATCATCAGACAATGCAAGATTGTTTAACTCTTTAGGATCCGCATCAAGATCATATAATTCTTCTATTTCATTTTCAACTAAATACCTTATATATTTATACTTACCTTCTCTTAGAAAAATCCAGCATGGAATTTCTCCCCAAATGGGATATTCTTCCCGTTTTGTATCTTCACCATATAACTGTTGGGTATTTTCAATGAGCAAGGGATGATCCCACTGGCAATCAGGATCATCGAACATCGGACTAATGTCATGGCCATGCATTTCCCATGGCATATCAATGCCAGCTGCAGAAAAAAATGTGGCAATGAGGTCATGCCCGCCTACAGGGTGATCACAAACTTGTCCGGGAGATATTTTCCCCGGCCATTTAATATGCAAAGGTGCTCTGAGATTAGCATCATAAGGAGCATACTTCCAGGTAAAACCATGCTGTCCGATAGCAAATCCCTGATCCGATGTAAAAACTATAAGAGTATTTTCCAACTGACTTGTTGACTCAAGTGCATTCATAATTTTTCCCACTCCCTCATCAATGGCAAGAACTCTGGAATTATATTTCTGTATAAACGGATCAAAGGATACTCCCCTGTATTCCGGCTCACCATCTTCATTCTCCTCCCATACGCCATAATTTACCATATGGGAAGGTTTATCGGGACGGGGTGGATATATGTCGGCAGGGACAGGCACCTTAGCCGTATTGTCATAAGCATTTTTATATCTTTCAGCAGGAGTATAAGGACTATGCACTGCATCATAGCATAACCATAAATACCATGGCTGATCCTTATTCTCTGATCTCTTGTTAATAAAATCAAGAGCATATTTGGTATAATTATCCGTTGAATATCCACCGACAGCAACAGGATCAGCTCCATTAAAACTGATCTTCTGATTAAGATAATATCCGCCATATATTTCCGGCAAAGTATGATTCCAGACAGCTGAATAATCCCAGTCTCTACCCGCACCGTCATCGGAACCCGTATGCCACTTTTCAATAATACTAGATCAGGCTGGGCTCCTGAATAATCACTTAAGCTCATAAAAGACTGGACACCAATATCAAGCCAATCGGTAACTGAATTATCTAGATTTATCCTGCTTGTAAATCGATCATAACCTTCATTTTTCATATAACCTGCCTGATCATTATAGCCAATTGATACCAGGTAATTGTAAAAAGAAAACTTTTAACATTGGTATTCTCTTTTAATCCTTCCTTAATCTCCCATAATTTAAGAAATGCGTCCTGAACTATATCCTCGGAAAGTGCCCTATAATTAGTATAATGGAGACATAATGAATATAAAACATCAAAGAATTCAAAATAAACTTTTTTGAATTCTCTTTTGTCGCCTGCTTTTAGTTTAGCAATAGATATCTTATTATCAGTCAAATAACTCAAATGAATAAGGTTAGTTATTAATATAATCAGGGATAATTTATAAAAAATTTTTCTCTTGATATTATTAATTTCTAAAAAATCTACCTGTAAATTTCCTTTTCTTTCTGATATCCTTCTGAAATCACTGTAAGCTTTAAATTTTCGCGGTTTACTATCATGCCATTATGGAATATGGTAGGAACCAGTCTTGCACCGTTACTTACTGTCTGAAATGTTCTTTCACATTCCCCTGTCTTGGCCAGTGTTATTGCCAGTTCAGCAGCAGTTGATGCCAGTTTCTCATATGGTTTATAGATTGTGCAGGTTTGATGATTTTTCACTATTTCCCGTAAATTTTTTAGGTCAGCATCCATTCCTGCCACCAGCACCTCATTTTCCAGTCCGGCCTCAGATAAAGCTTCTATTACGCCCATAGCAATAGCATCGTTCCCTGCAATAATTGCATCCACATCCTCTGTTTTCTCCAACAACTCCTTTGTATGCTTATAACCTTCATCTTCTTCCCATCTCTCAGTAAAAACATTATAAACAATTTCGATATCCCCTTTTTCAACAAGAGGCTGCAAAACATTCATCTGTCCCAGATATAAAAACTGACTGTTATTGTCGCTAAGGGCTCCGCCAATCAGGGCGTATTTCCCGGTGGGCTGAATCGTTGTCAGATACTCAGCCTGCAATTTACCAATCTCCACATTATCAGTAGAAACATAACAATCGAGCATACAATTCTTAATAAGCCTGTCGTATGAAATAACACCAATATTCCTCTTATGAGCATTGTCGACAATTTGTGCTGCTTCAAACTGATCGACAGGCACAATTACTAGTACATCAATACCATTATTAATCAGCTCATTAGCTTGGTTCAATTGCTTTTCCATACTATTGTCTGCAATTCGAACCACCACATCACTTCCAAGTTCACGGACTTTCTCAACAAAAAAGTCCATATCATTCTCCCAACGCTCCTTATCCAACGCATGTATCAAAAAACCGACGTAAACAGGGTCTTCTTTTTGGGTACATCCGTTCAATAGAAACAGCGAGAGAAAAAGAAATGTAAAAATTTTTGCAAGATATTTCATATTAATTGAATTTAAATTTTATTATTGTACGAATTATCTGCAAAAAGGGTTAAGTAAAACAACAAATAATAAATTGTTTTATAACATATAATAAAATGTAACTTTTTTGAGGGAGGTAGATCTTTTCTACAAACTAAGCGCCTAAAAACATAATATTTCGGTATACAATTTTTGAACTGGTAAACCCATAACATTATAAAAAGATCCTTCTATGTGCGTGATACCGATATAGCCGATCCATTCCTGTATACCATAAGCCCCGGCTTTGTCATAAGGCTTATAAGCCGAAATATAATAATCTATCTCCTGATCCGATAATATTTTAAAATTAACATCGGAAACAGCATAAAAGGACTTTTGTTTTTGGAAGGATGACAAACAAACTCCTGAAATTACCTTATGATTCATACCACTCAAATCATGAAGCATTCGCCGAGCCTCCTCTTCATTACCGGGCTTGCCGAGCACTTTGCCCTCTAACCATACTATAGTATCGGCAGTAATGAGTAAATCATTTTTTTTAAGACCGGCTAAAAAAGGCTCAGCCTTCCTTTCGGCCAAAAAGACAGGAATCTTTTCTTTAGCCATATTTTCAGGGAAACTCTCCTCTACCTCTTTTATATCAACCGTAAAGTCTATTCCAAGTGATTTCAACAAAGTTTGTCTTCGAGGTGAACCTGAGGCAAGAATATAATTATAGTCAGGTAACCAATGCATATGTTTAAAAGGCTTTATCAAATGAGTTATCTTCTGTAAACCAATTATTCTGAACACGCAGGGTTTTCTCTATAATATCGCGAACACAACCCTCCCCCCCATTCCTATGTGAGATATATCTTGAAATTGACTTTATTTCATCAACTGCATCCTGCGGACAAACAGGGAACCCCACTTTAAGCATCACATGATAATCGACCAGATCGTCACCCATAAATAATACATTTTTTTCATTTATTCCTGTTTTCTTTAAAAAATCCCCCAAACACTGCACTTTATCCGTTATATTTTCGTAATAATATTTTACTCCTATTTTTTCGTGTCGTTTACGCACTCTTTCAAGATAGCCGCCGGTAATTACCGCTACCGGATATCCTCTATTAATTGCCCTTCTGATAGCAAATCCATCTTTAACATTTGCTGTCCTTACAGGACTCCCATCTTCATTAATAGGTGAAATATCTTTTGATAAAACACCGTCAACATCAAAAACAAAAGCTTTTACTTTCTTCAATTCTTTAAGAAATGACATTACCTGTTTATATTATAGTGTTTATATATGGTCAGGGATAATATATCATATAATTCCCGATACTCTGGAAAATCTTCCAAAGCTTTCAGATGTCTCAAAATCGTATTATGGTCAAAACGTACAGCTGGGCCGGTTTGAGCACGAAAGGGTTCCATTTCCTGCACTTTCATAGCGGTTTCTAATATCAGCGCCTTTAAAACATCAAATGAAATTTCTTTCGAATTTATGATATCTGAAGCTACTGAATACAGATAATTAACAAAATTACAGGCAAAAATAGCTGCAATATGAATGTATAAGCGCCGTTGGGAATCAAGTATCTTTACAACATGTGAAATCTTGCCAGCCATATGCAATAATAAATTCTCATTATCTTTTGAATCGGCTTCCACAAAAACAGGAATTTTGCTAAAGTCTACATGCCGCTGTTTGGAGAAGGTTTGAAGTGGATAAAAAACACCAGTATTTTTTGAATATTCTGAAATAGCAGAAAGAGGCATGCTTCCCGAACAGTGCACGATCAGCTTATTTCCAAAGTTGATAAAAGGCAAAACTTCATCATAGACATCATCATTAAGAGCGACAAAGTAAATATCAGCATCAGATGTGATTTTCTTAGTATCTGTTGTATAACCGGAGTTTAACTTTTTGGCCAGATTTTTGGCTGAAATATCTGTACGACTATATACTTGGCAAATTGAAAAATTTTTTTCCTTAAAAGCTAGGGAAAGATGTGTAGCAAGATTACCGGCACCAATAAAAACAATTTGACAGCCCATTAAATGAAATTTAAAAATTTAACCTAAACATCTAAAATAAAAATCTATTAAAGACAACCTTACAAGACACTACGTTTTTTCAGGGCAAGCCTGAAAAAAACCGCTTCGCGGGAAATATTGTCTGTTTTAACAACTAACAACATGTTGGTGAGTTTTGCGGCCTAAGCGCCTATTTAAAATGGTCACTTCAAAATTTTTCCCTATACCAATGGCTACGCTTTCAAAACTCTTTATTTCGCTTTCCAATATTAACACAAATTGTAAAACTTTACTACAATTACACTTTAGATACTCAGGTTCAAAAATAATTAGCTTGCATCAATGTTCCAATTAATCATTATTTAAACGCTATTTCTAACCTTTTGTTAACAGCTTCCCAATTTATAATATTCCAAAAATTATCAACGTATTCGCCACGTCTATTTTGATATTTGAGATAATATGCATGTTCCCAGACATCGATAGCCAAAAGTGGGATACCTTTAACAGGGGAGATATTCATCAGTGGATTATCCTGATTGGGGGTAGTTGTAATAAACAGTTTTCCTTTGTCATTCACTGCAAGCCATGCCCAGCCGCTTCCGAAAATAGTTTTGGCGGCCGATGAAAACTGATTCCTGAAGTCATTGAAAGTGCCAAAATCATTTTCTACAGCTTTTTGCAGATTCGAAGGGACTTCCGTCTGAACAGGAGTCATATTTTCCCAGTACAAAGCATGATTATAATAACCACCGCCATTATTACGGACAGCATCAGAATGTTCACTGATATTGGCAAATATCTGCTCTATGGGAGTATCTATAAGCACAGTACCTTCAATCACAGCAATAAACTTATCAAAATAACCCCTGTGGTGTTTTGAATAATGCAGTTCCATTGTCCGCGTATCAATATAAGGCTCCAAAGAATTAAAATCGTATGGCAATTCAGGAAAATTATGTCCTTCAAAAACCTCATTGCCGGGACCGCAGGAAGCTATGGAACCAATTACGGGAGCTGCCAGTGCAGTAGTTCCAATCACGGTTATAAATTTTCTTCTTTCCATTTTTAAAAAATATTTATATTAATAAGGTATCTGACATATTAAACAATAAACATAAAAAAAAGTTTAACATGAAGAATCTGCCTATAAAATCCGCTAACTGCATTATGCTTATACTCAAAATGTTCATTTACAATCAATAAATTAACATTTAGCTTACAATGCAAGCCTTGTCTAACTGATTCATTCAGATAGGCCTTGTATACCTGATCTCTTCAGATGGGCCTTATCACCACTCTTCCCAAAACAGACTCTTAACTTTATTGAGAGACTGAATAGTCATCTATGAATCATTGCATTGACATTATATTACTAAAATAACCAGTCAGTAAGAGCAAATACAGTTATTTTGTTGAGAGTAAAAATTTTTACTTAATACTTTTGTTTCTGTTTATTATGAGGTAATCCGTCCCATTAGTTATAAGGAAAACACAATAGAAGAACAGAAAAAATGAACTTCCCATATGCGATTCAAAATTAGAATCGGCAAAATTCGCAAAAAACATAAATATTAAAAATAACATAAAAAATATATCCCGGTATCTTTTTGTCATAATTAAAGGTAAAACCAAAAGTAATGATATTATTAAAAAGCCGGTCAGACCAAATTTCACCAGGTAATTTAAATATTGATTATGAGAAGATGCATAATGTTCTTCGTTAAGATTGGAATTATTAGCAATATAAGCCTTTCTAAACTCCTCCTTCCAGTTTCCCGTTCCAACGCCAAACCAAAAATTTTGTCTGATAATTATAAGTGCAGCCTTGGCGAACTCAATTCTTTGCGATAAAGAATGATCATTAGCATAGCCAATCTTTGTGTACACATAATACTCCCATACTGTTTCATATATGCGGGGATAAAGTGAAAACTTCTTTTTTTGATATATGACATTGGCTATTCCTTTTTCAATATTCTGAATATCATTTTCATTTAATTTTTTTACTCCCCCTGCATCCTTACGTAAACCTTTAGAAGTCATATATCTCAACAATGTTGAATGAATAGGAAAGCCATTTTGTCCCGTAGAATCATATTTATATTTTGATAGTTTATTCCATTCTTCACGCAGTTCCTCTTCACAAACATACAGGTAAACATATCGACCATTTTCAACAATTGGATTATTTAGATCATGCTGATAGGCATTTCCCTGTTTTGTTTCAAGTTCAAGGGATTGTTTGTGAACCTCCTCAATATCATAAAATTTTATAACAATCCATGAGATATATCCTACTGAAACACAGATCAATAATATAGCAGTTGCGAGTAGAATTCTTCTTTTTTTTAAATCCGTCTGTAAAATGACAAAAAATATAAAAAACAACATACTTGTTATAAGTATGGATAATCCGGTAAGGGAGTGCTGAAAAAGAATAAATGAAAGGAAATAAATTGCAATAACTATAGCAGCAATAAAAAAATAATTATTCAGAATACTATAATTTTTATAAATGATCATGCCCCAGAACCAAAAGGCCAGTACTAATTGAAAACTAAACCTTATATGGGATATTAAACTTATATTGCGTATATCGGATACTGTTACTGATTGTGGAATATAATATCTTACGAGGGAAACTATTGTTGCAACAAATACAGCCAGTGAAAAAAAATAGAAAAGCAGACGTTTCTGATATCCGGAAATATTTTTCCCAAAAATAAATGCAACAGGAATAATTAGAAAAAAAAGGCATTTTCTCAGATCATATAATGATGAAAATAAATTACCGGAAACAAAAGCGCTGAAAAGATAAATCATATATATGGCAGGAATAAGAAGCAATACCCGGTTTTCCCGGAACCGTGCAAGTTTATTTGCTGTTGTATCTTCTGCCAGAGCCGTAAAGAAGAGAACACCGCCGAATATTGAAACCAGTGCTTCGGAAAAAGGAAGCACTATTGCAAAGCAAATAAGAATAATATAGAACCAATTAGTAATCTTTAAGCTTTGGATAAGTTTAATCATTTGTAAGCAGTTTTGAAACTAACGTCAATGCACTACAAGTTATTGTTTCACTCCACAAAAAGAGCCCGTGCTCGGATGAACACGGGCTCAGAATAAAATCGGCAGCGACCTACTCTCCCACTTTTACGCAGTACCATCGGCGCTGGCAGGCTTAACTTCTCTGTTCGGAATGGTTAGAGGTGGTGCCCTGCCGCTATAGCTACCTTTAATAAAGTAAGGCATGAGGGAAAATAAATATTATATCATTACCAACAGGAATCCCATCGCTTTGAAATTCCTCGGGCAATTAGTACTGCTCGGCTATGACATTACTGCCTTTACACCTGCAGCCTATCTACGTAGTAGTCTCCTACGACCCTTAAACGAGATCTAATCTTGAGGTGAGCTTCGCGCTTAGATGCTT
This sequence comes from uncultured Prolixibacteraceae bacterium, assembly GCA_964611525.1. Lineage (GTDB taxonomy): Bacteria > Bacteroidota > Bacteroidia > Bacteroidales > Prolixibacteraceae > JAAYJR01. The sequence goes on along the minus strand of CAZTAL010000041.1, from coordinate 213 downwards.
TCAGCGCTTATCTCATCCAGGCATAGCTACCCAGCAATGCACCTGGCGGCACAACTGGTACACTAGAGGCCTGTCCAACACGGTCCTCTCGTACTGGTGTCAGGTCCTCTCAAATCTCATACGCCCACAACAGATAGGGACCGAACTGTCTCACGACGTTCTGAACCCAGCTCGCGTGCCACTTTAATGGGCGAACAGCCCAACCCTTGGGAC
>CAZTAL010000040.1:0-10770 GCA_964611525.1 uncultured Prolixibacteraceae bacterium | reverse complement strand
GGAGATCAATTTTTCAAAACGTTTAAAAACTTTCTCCCACTCAAGTCCGGCTTCAGGAATATATTTCTTAACATCAAATGACTGTCTGATTATCTTTCTTATTTCACCGAGTGAGTTAACAATACCAAGTGCTTTAGCCTGCATCATAATATTTCCAATCGCTGTTGCTTCTGTCGGTCCGGCAATAACAGGTATATTCAAGGCATCGGCCGTAAGCTGGTTAAGCATTTCATTATTAGCGCCACCACCAATAATATGAAGTTTTTCAATCTTCTTTCCGGTAACATTTTCAACTTGATTTATAGTATATTTATACTTTAAAACAAGACTGTCGTAAATGCAACGGGCAATATCGCCCTTATCTTCGGGTACAGGCTGATTTGTTTTCTTGCAATAATTCATAATTGCTTCCTGCATATTGCCAGGATTAAGAAATACAGGATCATCAGGATTAATCAAACACTTAAAGGGTTCTGCATTATTACTTAAATCCACAATATCCTGCCAACTCAATTCATTTTCCTTATCCCATATCCTTTTACATTCTTGTATCAACCACATACCCATTATATTTTTCAGGAAACGGGTAGTTCCTTCCACTCCTCCTTCATTGGTAAAATTCATTTCCAACGATTTTTCAGAGACCAGGGGATCAGGACTTTCAATTCCTAAGAGAGACCATGTACCGGAGCTTATATAGGCCCAGTTCCCCTCCTCATCTGCAGGTACCGACACAATAGCTGAAGCTGTATCATGAGAGGCCACTGCTACGCAGGATATATCAACAGAACCAGTCTGCTCCTTTATTTCCGGCAAAACATTGCCAATGATAGTACCAGGCTGGACAATCTCACCTCTTAGTTTAACCGGAATTCCTGCTGCTTCAAAAAGCTTTATCTCCCATTCCGGTTTACCAGGCTTTAACAACTGTGAAGTACTGGCTATTGTATATTCATTCTTTGTTATTCCAGTAAATAAAAAATTTATGGTGTCAGGCGTAAATAATAACTTTTCCGCAATCTCTAAACCGGAATATTTTTGTTGAACAGATGCAAATAATTGAAATAGAGTATTAAACTGTAAAAACTGAATTCCTGATAACATATAGGTTTCTTTCCTGGATAATATTTTGAAAAAATCATCCATCGCATTATCAGTACGATGATCTCTATATGCATAGGGTAATCCTGTCAACTGCCCCTGCTTGTCCACCAGAGAATAATCAACCCCCCATGTATCCACACCAAGTGATTGAGGTTGCGTATTGTAATCTGAAAGACACTTTCTCAATCCTTCTTTCAGTTCATCAAACAGACTAAAAATATTCCAGTAAAAATTACCGTGAATACGCGTCATTTCATTCTTAAACCGATGAATTTCTTTCAATTCTAATTTTCCGTTTTCAAAAATACCGAGGATAGCTCTCCCGCTGGAGGCTCCCAAATCGAATGCTAAAAAATTATTTTTCTTCATAAATCAGCCGTTTATCTTATTTTTGCCAATTTAACATTTTCATTCGAGATTATCATCCTGCGGTATCATGAAATGAATATGAAATTTTTTGAACTTCTGGATAAATCTTTGACACGGCCCAAAAAAAGAATAAAAACCAAACCTACGAAAGCATCCAATCTCAGGAGACTGGAAAAGAAAAAAATCATTCACGAAAAAAACAACTGCGTAAACCACCGGAGGTATAAAAAACGATATTCTAAAACTTAAATCAAAACAAGGAATGCAGGAATACTACCCTAAGGGTAAAATTTTTAGATATTTAGGTTGAAAACAAAAATTAATTATCTTTAATTGATTATTATATATAATGAAGCAAGAAAGACATAAATATTTCCCTACTGTGCTGCAAGCTGTTCATTTGCTTATTCTATATATTTTTATTCAGTCTGTAGTGGATTTTCCGCTGGCATTGATCGACTACTATAACGATACAAATTACCTTTACAATCCAATAAAAAAAATAATTCTCAACGTTGGTTCCACCCTTTTTATACTTATATACGGATTTATTAAATCAAAAAATCCTCTTGGAAAAATTTTTCCTGTCAGACTTTTCAATCCACTCATAATAATAATATATATTCCTTTTTTCTGGGGAGTCCATAATATAATGGAAGAAGTTAACATTTTGGTAGAGAAAATACTCCCTGCCCCACCATGGTTTTGGGAACTGTTTAATAAAATATTTGAAAATGATTACGGCTGGTGGGGAGCATTTATGAAAGTAACTATTATGGCCCCTATCGTGGAAGAATTAATCTTCAGGGGATTGATACTTCAAGGCTTCAGACGAAATTATAATCCTTTTAAGACGGTCTTAATATCTGCAATATTATTTTCACTTTTTCACCTTAATCCCTGGCAAATGCCCGCTACTTTTGTATTAGGATTATTCCTCGGTTGGATTATGATCCGCACAAACAGTATTATTGCTGCAATTACGGGCCATTCAATAAATAATCTGCTCGTATTGCTAACCGTTACTTACTGGCAAAAGATAAATACACATGCAATTTTCCTGATGGGAAAGGAGGATAAACTGATTCTGAGTGGATTTGTAATTGCTCTGTCAATAATACTGATTTATTGCTTTACTCTCTGGCCAATAAATAGAACAAAGCAAAGCAAATAAAAACCAATATACCTTTATGCCTGAAAATCAAGGATTAAACCACTAGACTATGGTTTAAAAAATCCAGAAATTCTTATTGCGAATGAACTACTCCGGGATAGAGCCCTGAAGTATAAAATGGAGTTTGCTAAGCAAACGTATATATTTCCTACCCAATTTTTCTCCATAGCTATTAATTACGCATTCAAAACTTTTTTGTGCTTTACAATATTAATGCATACTTTAGAATTTATCGGCAATACAGCTTTAGATATTTAGGTTTAATTTATAGGCATGATTATATACTTTTTTAACAAATTATTAGACGTCTTTATGAACCTATTTTCATTAATAATGTTTATATTAATATAAAAATTATTTTTTAACTATAAATTTAAAATGATGGAAGAAGAAAAAATTGTAACAATGCCAAGAATTGGTGACAAAGCACCTGATTTTAAAGCTACAACAACTTACGGACCTATTCAATTCTCTGAATTCAATAAAGGAAGCTGGGTAGTTTTATTCTCGCATCCCGCAGATTTTACACCGGTTTGTACAACGGAGATGACCGGGTTTGCAGTTAACCACGAAGAATTTAAAAAGCTAAACACTAAATTAATGGGGTTAAGTATAGATAGTATTCATTCGCATATGGCCTGGGTGAATAACGTTAAGAAAAACACCGGGGTACTGTTTGATTTTCCCATTATTGCCGATATTGACATGAAAGTCTCCAAACTATACGGCATGCTGCAACCCAACGAAAGCGAAACTGCAGCGGTCAGGGCTGTTTTCTTTATAGATCCCAATGAAAAAATAAGATTAGTAATGTACTACCCCTTGAATGTCGGGAGAAACATGGATGAAATTATCAGGGTTCTGAAAGCACTACAAACATCTGATAAGCACAAGGTTGCTATGCCTTTGGACTGGCAGCCGGGTGATAAAGTTATCGTCCCCCCGCCAAAAACTGTTGATGATATGGAAGAACGCGAAAAAAGCAATTACGAAATGGTTGACTTTTATCTTGCAAAGAAGGATCTGTAAATTACATTTAGTAATCACATAGGCTGCCCGGGCAGCCTTTTTTTATTTAAACTTATCTTGTGAAACAAAAATTTTATCTGCCAGCTCCTTGCTACTGAAAAAGCTACCTCTATTCTGCCTGCTCTCTATAATAAAATTTTCTTCATCCACATAATAGCCACTGATCTCTATAGGTTCCATTTCATTGTTACCTTCAATTACAAGTTTGTGGGTAACATTAATAACGGGCTCATCTTCTGCAAACTGACCATGATCCAGATTACTGACAGAGCTAAAGTATTCAGCAACTGAAGCCGAATCTGCAGGCTGGCTACCTATTGACCAACCATCACCTGTTTGCTCTAAAATAAAAGAATTGTCGGCCGGATATGAAAAAGTCAGTTTTCTCCAGTCAGCAGAAGAAGAACTGATGACTGTCCTGTCACGGAAAGAATTTACATTACGATTAAATGACATCCCCAACATACCGTCGACACCATACACTTCATCCTCATCTGACAGCCGGACATAAGAAGTCATTTTCCGTGGTTGTGAAAAACTAAATTTGCCAATAACAAGACCTGCAAGTAATTCTGTTCCGCTATATAGTTTCACCTGTGTTCCAAGACTATCAGTTACTTCATATTGTTCCCAGCGGCTCTTATCAGCAGCAACTACACTCTCAGGACGGGCACGGTTAAGTTCATTTATCATTGAAACCACAAGAGAATTATCTGCGTTATACCTCTTATCCCCGGATTCTACGAACCACATTTCATCTTGTCTAATTAGTCTGATTACCTCGCCACCGGTGACTTTCGGAAAAATCTCCATTGATGTAACCCTGTCTGTTTCCACTTCAACCAAATCTTCCCTGAAAGTCCGGCTACCTTTACGGGAATCAGCCAGCTCAACTAAAACAACAATAGCAAACAATACCACGAAAATAGCTGCAAGTATTTTTCTATTTAGTTTACGATACATGATCTTTCAAATTTTTTTATCAGGATACTATTTGTTATAATTTTCCAAACGACGTTTATCACGAATTATACGGTTACGCTGCGTACGGAATATTCCATATATAATAATCAGGAATACGGGTAAAATAACATTAAGCCATTTCAGGAAATTCTTTCGTCCTTCCTCTACCTGCTCCAGCAAGCGGGAGGTCACTCCCCGTGTCCGTAATTCAATAAGACCTGTGTCATCCGAAAGCCAGTCAACCGAATTTACCAATAAATTCACATTATCAGGTGAAAGTTGTTGGGCTTGTTGTCCCTGACCATTGACAGCAAAATCACCATCGCCGATAACAACAAGCTTTGATGGATTTGAACCATATATATTTCCTTCCAGCACTGCTGCCGCCACAATGTTTTCCATAGGAAAATCGGCATCCGTCCATTCCCTTTCTATATTAAAATAGACAGGAGCGGTTTGGGTAGCGGATTTTTCGGAACTGAGAACCAAAGGCTGAAAATTCAGAGTTGTATCTCCGGTATATGTAATGGGACTTGCAAATTGCATTATTACAGTCTCAAGTCCGGATGTAACCGGATGTTCATTGAAAGTATTAAAAATGGGGAGATAAGGAAACTCAACCTGAGAGGAAAATGAAAACATACCCTGCTGCTGAACTACGTTTACAGAACCGCAATTAACATCTACGATGAAACTCTTTTCTACCTGCACTCCCTTGTTGGCAAGCCATGTTTCAAGTCCGGTAGTGACTTCGCTGCCCATTCCCTGATTTAAATCACCTTCAACACAGTTGATTGCTATAACCATATTGCCGCCACCTGACAGGTATTCATTAAGCATATCAAAATGCATTTCTGGAATAGAATCTGTAGGGGCTATAATGACAAGTGTCTTATATTTGGCAAGATATGTCGAGTCGGTTAAATTAACCCCTTCTACTTCATTTAATACATCCAATGACTGCATTGCCTGCTGCATCATGGAAATTGAGGGTTCGCCATGTCCCTGAATAAATCCGACAAAATTTTTGGAATCCACCGTCAGTTTTTTAATAGCTGAAGAAAGGGAATATTCCATGGCAGAACCTGGTTGTACGAATGGTAGTACTTCGTTTTTTTCACCATACCTTAAAATAGCTCCGAGAAAAGCCTTCTTTTGTACCGACTGATCTTTTTCCCTAACATTAATAACTACAGGGGAAATACCATTCTGAAGAGCTTTTTGCTCAACCTGCTTATCTTTATTGGGATCAATAAATTCATATGCTATTTTTCCACCGGAACGAGTTGCATATTCCGAAAGCAAATCTTTAAAATCACGCCTTGTACGATCGATGTTCGGGGGAAGGCCTTCAGAGAAGTAAGCTGTTATAGTCACGGGATTTTCCAAATTTTCAAGTATATCTTTTGTAGCACCACTTAATGTATACCTATTATCTTCTGTCAGGTCTATCCGGAAAAAATACCGGTTTGCAAGGATATTTAACAAAACTAAAATTCCTGCGATTAATAAAATATATAGCAAAATTGAGTTTCTTCGATTCATAATTAACCCGTTTTAATTAACTGTTCGTTTTACCAGAATGGCCTCAGCACTTATAATACCCATAAAAATTATAGAGATGAAATATATCAAATCCTTACTGTCGATCACTCCCCTTGTTATGGAATCGTAATGGGTTGAAAGACTCAGATAATTAAAGACCATGGCGACTATACCAGACATATTTGAAGCTAAAAAGCCAAAAATAAGATGGAAAAAAATGCCAACAAATAAGGCAAGAAGAAATGCCACAATCTGGTTTTTGGTAAGACTGCTGGCAAAAATACCGATACTTATGTATGCAGAGCTCATAAGTATAAGTCCCAGGTAACCTGTCCACACAGCTCCATGATCGATAGGACCTAAAGACCATACAGTTATATAATAAGGCAGTGTCAATAAAAGAGCTATACAAATCAGTATTAGTGTAGCCAAAAATTTACCCCATAAAACCTGCCATTCGGAAACCGGCTTTGTAAGCAGTAACTCAATAGTGCCGCTTCTGCTCTCTTCTGCAATTTGCTTCATAGTGAGGGCAGGTATGAAAAAGAAAAGTGTCCAGAAGGCTATTGAGAAGAAAGATTGAAGACTGGCCTGATTGACATAAAAAATATCGGAACCATAAAGCCAGGTAAACAATCCGCTTAATGCCAGAAAAACTACTATCATAATATAAGCGATCAGCGAATCAAAAATTGATTGAAGCTCGCGTTTGGTGATCATCCATATTTTACTCATGTTTCTTCAGTTTTTTGTTACTTCTCTGAATATGTCTTCAAGCTTTGTTTCCACCGGAGTAAGCTGTTTCAAATACCATCCTTTTTCCACACACATATCAAAGATGTTTTTTGCAGAGCTTTCTCCCTGCCGGGAATGTACTTCAAAAAAATTACTATCAATATCCTGCACCGCAAAATCAACCAGTTCCACCGAAAGTAACGACTTTAATGCTTCAAATGCTTCGTTACGCCCGGCATTACCCAGTTCAACCCTCAGTAATTCATTACCTTGAGCCTGACGACGCAATTCTTCTGCTGTTCCGTTTGCCACAATTTTACCGTTGTGTATGATAAGGATACGGTCACATGTAGCTTCAACCTCAGCAAGAATATGAGAACTCAGGATAACCGTTTTCTCCTGTCCGATCTTTCTTATTAACTCCCTTATCTCTACGATCTGGTTAGGATCAAGACCGGTAGTAGGCTCATCAAGTATCAGAACCTCAGGATCATGAATAAGTGCCTGTGCCAATCCCGTGCGTTGTCTGAATCCTTTAGAAAGCTCCCTGATCTTTTTGTGTTTTTCAGATTTCAATCCGCACACCCTGATCATTTCGGACACACGACTTTCAATATCCGATTTTCTCACTCCCTGTAAACCTGCAACATATTTAAGGAAATCAATGACCGGCATTTCATAATATAAAGGATTATGCTCAGGAAGATAACCAATATGTTTTTTGATTTCTCCGGGATTTTCATTTACTGAAATACCGCCTACACTTATATCACCGGCGTTGGTAACGAGAAAACCTGTAATGGCTTGCATAGTGGTGGTTTTCCCTGCACCATTAGGCCCCAAAAAACCTAAAACTTCTCCTGTTTTAACACGGAAAGTCAGGTTGTCCACTGCGTTTTGCCGGCCATATGTTTTCGTAATACCATCAACAATTATATCCATCTTTTTATAATGTTTCATACGAATCGCAAAAATAAAAATTTCATATTTTTATTAAATTCTAATATCGCATTTTAACATAATTTAACAATATATTTTCCCCATTTATTATTCTGCTCCTATTATTAATAAATTTTGTCATCAAATCTCAATTAAAAAATAAATCAAATGTTCATCTGATACTTTGATATTCAAATTCTAATATCCCCAGGTTATCAATAACATTTTATCGTATTTCTGCTTTTGCCAAAAGGCTCAATGATAGCCATACAAAAAGACTAAATTCACGTCAGAATGAAAAATTTTTTTCAATTCAAGTGGTCAATAAATAATAATTTTAATTTAACTTTAAGATTATTTAAGAGTCGCTCCATAAAGTTCGCTGACTGTTTTTATGCTGGTATCCAAAATAGCCATTTACAAAAAGTAACTTTTCATTTGCAGGACTATCAGCTAACTTTTCACTCAAGACTCACTAATTTATAAACGAACTACGAAAATAATAGTAAAATGAGACTGGGCAAAGTCCGGAAAATTTTTATTTCAGGCAGGAAATTATTAATTAAATCAGATATAATGAAACGTATTATTACTATTGTACTATCAGCAGCAATTGTGACGGTTTTTATTTGTTTCACTTATATAGCTGCAGAAAAAAGGCACTTCTTTACTGACCTCCATTTTTATAATAAGAATTATATCTCGACAACAACTTCTCCCGGTAAATATCTGAGGAAAGCACAATTCAGTCGGGATGATCTGCTGGATATTCAAATTGACGGAAAAATGGATGAAGACAATTGGAAAAGATCACAGGTTATCAACACTTTTTATACTGATAGCCGTCTCCTTGATGAAGATGTTGAGGTGAGCGCGATGGCTGACAGACAAAATATATATTTATTCTGGAAGGTAGAGGATTCGGAACCTCTGACAGCAAAAATAAATAAAAATGACAGTGCACTGGTGGGGGACGATTATGTTCAGGTTGATCTTAAGCCGATTATACCTGACTCAATAAAATATGCACGGGATTATTACTTCTCAATAGCTGTTAATCCGAATGGAGCTATCTGGGATGCATATTTCGACCCTTATAATACGGGATATTTCTTTACAAGCTGGACTTCAAATACAAAATTAAAGTCATTGAAAAACAAAACCGGTTATTACATCGAGATGTCAATACCCTTCGACGGACTCGATATTTATTCCGATCCGGGCTGGAAATGGAACCTGACCTTTAACAGGGCAAAAGGAAACAATGATCTTATCAGCTCTTCTTCTGCGGGCATTACATTCGCACAGAACATCAAAGTTCGCCATCCACGCATGGTTGGTTACTATTGGCCGCGATCGGAATTCTGGCCCGATGTTATTCCCTCACTCGAAGGGATTGACAAACCCCGGACAGAAGCCGGCAGATTAAAAACGCCTCCCAAAAATAACGGTAAGCGCGATAATGTCTGGGCAGATTGTGAAGAGATTTCCCTGGTATATGATAATAAAACAACTGAATTATTAAAAGGTAAAACCGCTAAAGCACATGTTGGTTATGACCAAAATAATATATACATGAACCTTGTTGCACCTGATCCGTATCAGGCAGAAAAAACCGGTGAAGAAAAAGATACAGGAGAAGGAATGAAGCGGCAGGTAGCGGGTCTGAACGGAATATACCGTGATCTGTCCCTCGAGACAACAGAATCATTCTGGATATTATTCCAGCCGGGCACTGAAAACGGTGATGCCTTTCATCAGGATTATTATTTTATGACAGTTGATAATAAAGGTAACAAGACAAAAATCAGATTTGATTCCCAGGGTAAGCCTGATAAAAAATGGAATCCGCAAATCGAATCAGATATCTACAAAAACACAAACAACTGGGGAATTGAACTTACCATCCCACTGAACCAACTGAATATACCTTTGGAATGCAGCAGCAACTGGAGAATGAATATAATGTACAATATACCTTTGGAAGATGGAAATTCAGTTGAAGGATTTTCAAAAATACGGGCCTGGTACCCTACCCTGAAGGATGAGAAAAATCCGGACAAGACAGGGACGGTTTTCTCCTTTAATATTGATTATGAAAAATATATCAGAAATACATTCGAAACAAAAGTTAAAAACCTTGATAGCAAAATTAATTCATTACAGGGATTAAATGCTCACAAGACAGATGACTTTAATGAAAAACTGACCAATATAAAGAAAAAGATTAGATCAGGTGATCTGCAAGCAATTAAAAATGAAATAGATATATTGGATGCCCGGATCGGAATAGCAGAAGAAAAGTCATTGTATATCAATTCCCTTGAGCTGCCAAATGACGGTTATCCTTTAAATGATATACATTTTATTAATTCGCAACAGGGTATTGCTGTCGGAGCTATGGGACTGATCATGAAAACTTCAGACGGAGGAAAAACATGGACAAGACAAAAGAAACTTACCGACTGCAATCTTACTGATATTTTCTTTACAGATGATAAAAATGGATGGATAGCAGGAGGCAGAATACGCAGCGCAGAGACCAATGAATCGATGAGTCATGATGAAAGAGGTGGTGACGGGATAATCCTTCATACTGAAAATGGAGGTGACTCATGGGACATCCGGTTTGCGAGGCGGGGAACCTATCTTTTCGGTATATTTTTTTCCGACCAAAATAATGGCTGGGCAGTGGGTGAAGGCGGACTTTTATTACGAACTTCCGACGGAGGCAGGTTATGGAGCCATTTGCCCACTACCGGAACAATAAAATGGTTAAACGGAATCTATTTCTTCGACAAGCTCAACGGACTTATTGTCGGTGAGTCGGAAACAGTGCTGGCAACAAATGATGGCGGCTTTACATGGGAAAAGATCAATGCTCCGGCTGACAGGAAATTTTATGGTTTCAG
>CAZTAL010000039.1:0-14489 GCA_964611525.1 uncultured Prolixibacteraceae bacterium | reverse complement strand
TAAATCAGACTTCTGACTTTTTCAGACAAACAGGCAGACACCCACAAAAATCTTAAGAAGCTGAAAAACAATAATTCACTTCAGGATACGGCAGTTCCAATCAGGAATGTTGCAGCCAGCGCAATAATTGCATAAAGTTCAGGGAAAACTGCAAGAATAAGTGTTTTACCTGCAACATCATGTCCTGAACCAATGGCTGCGATACCATTTGCACATATCTGTCCCTGACGGATAGATGAAAGCAGTCCGACAAATCCGAGAGTAAGACCCGAAGAAAAAACAGCCGCAGCTACCCACCAGCCAATACCATCGGCCAGCAATCCGAAACTGTCGAGCAGGAAGTAACCTGCAAAGCCATACAGTCCCTGACTGCCTGGAAGCGCTGAAAGCATGATATAGCTACCGAATGCTTCGCTATTCTTTTTCATGGCCCCGACGGCTGCATTTCCAGAAATAGTTGTTCCATAGACACTGCCAATGCCGGCAAGGCCGACCATCAATCCAATTCCAATGTAAGCTAAAATAATAGGTCCCATCTTAATCTATTTTAATTGTTATTACTTTATTAATTATTCTGATGTTTCAGAGGCTGGTTCGGCAAATGGTTTATATGCCTTGCCCCCGCCGGTAAATCCGGCATTTTTATAAAATTCTACAAATGTTAATCGTATAGGATGTACAAAAGCACCCAGTGAAGACATAAATATCGTTATGCTATGGCCGATTATAAGTATAATAATCATTACTAACGGACCAAATACGGGATTATCAGGTTTCATACTCATCGCCATGCTATTAAAAACCAATCCTAATATAGCACTGGAAACACCCAGGGCGAACAACCTGATATAGGAAAGGGTATCACCGAGCAAGCTGGTTATCATACTGTAGACATCCCATAATCCTGCCCCGAAATTAATAAGAATATTACGTTTCGGATGATTTACAATCAGTATCAAAATTCCCGCAATTGCCAGAACAAAATATTGAGCAGTAGTGGACGCCTGAGCAGACAGTGCTTCCATTTCCCTTAAACCATAAACCGCACCTGATCCGATTATCAATATAAGCCATCCGATAGTTGCCAGTGAATATAAAAATCCCCGCTGCTTACTGATATTAATAACTTTAAGAACCATACCGAAAAGGATTTGGATCACACCCAGTATGATTGCAAAATTAAACAGTTCATTTGTATCTATCATATATTCCTTGATATTCTGGAGCCATGGTATTTCAGAATTAATAAGATCTATTCCAAAAAAAGTACCGGTAAGAATACCAAAAATAACAGTTGATAGTCCTAGCCACTGAGCCAGGCTGAAAACAGACTTCAGGGAAGGCATTTTACGTTTGGCAAAAGCAGCGGCGAGCACTATAAATAAACCATATCCCGCATCTCCGAGTGAAAAACCGAAAAACATCATGTAAAAAGGTGCAAAGAATGGCACCAGGTCAAGTTCCCTGTGATTGGGAAGATCGTATAACTTCCCTATTATCTCGTACAATCTGGCAAAACGGTTATTCTTGAGAAGTACCGGCACTTTATCTTCATCCTCCGGTTCACCGGCCGAATAAAGTATCTGATTTTCTTCAAGATATTCATCCAATTCCTGCTTTTTCGTTTCAGGAACCCACCCTTCGAGTATCTTCACCTTACCCTCTACCTCTTCACTAGTCTGAAGAAGGGCATCTTTCTCAGCAAGTTTCTGCTGAATCTCCTGCATGTATTGTTTCAGCAAATCCTGACAATAATATGCTATCTGATGTAATTCATGTTTTAAATTATCTGTCTGCTTATTATGCTTATCAATCTCTGCCTCGATCTGACCCAATGAACGTTTAGAAATAAAAACTTCGTCGGCACCGGAAATTTCAGCGAAATCATCTTCACCATTACCATTTCCATTCCTCTCAAACTTCACAAAATACCGGTAACCTTCATGATCATTAATAATATCTATATTATATTCTTTCAGCCAGTCAGATTCAAATTTCCGCATCGGACATAACATGAACCTAACATTTATTCCGTTTTCCAGAAGTTTTTTTATCATTGACAGATCAAAATCACCCCATGGCTCCACCTGTTTTTTTTCCTTTTCGAGTTGTGTTACCTGCTGAAAATGATATTCAAGTTCCTGCTCAATTTCCTTTAAACGGTTAAAAACTTCTTTCCCTGATTTTAAATCGGGTTTCTTCTCTCCCTTCTCCGGCATCAGGGCAGGAAGCTTTTTAACAGCTTTATCCACTTCTGTAAGTTCCCGATACATATCCTGCATTTCAAGAGTAGGTTCGCTTATTTTCTGATTAATATGCACCACACCTATCTTACGGATATCTCTTAGGAAATCCTGATAAGCGGAGTGATACACCAGAAACGAATATTTATACATAGGAATAATCATATTGCTTCAGCCTCCTGTCTTTGTTTCTCCTGTCGGTCTTTTATAATTTTTTGTGCTGACTTGGATAAATTCTCCTGATCTTCCAGAAAACGTTTTATCTTTCTTATCGCATCCTGAAATCCGGGTATCTGGACTTTTTCATAAAGGTTTACTTTCTGGGTTGTTTTCTTCCTTATGAAATCAAGCAGTTCCATTTTACGCAAAAAAACCTCTCGTTCAATAGCTATTTTTGCAATTTTTTCAATAATAACAATACCGTCCGTAAACCAAACTGGCTGGTTAAAAAGATTCTCGCTGTTTATTTCAAATTTTATATCCTCAAGTACCGGAGTAAATACACCGGCAATTTTTTTTGAAGAAAGATCAACGTCGCTTATACTTACCAGGCTCTGGTCAAATTCTCCCCAGAGTCGTGCCATTTTCTCGTATGAATCTATCTGTTCATTAAACTCCCTTTCCAACACAGCAGCCTTGTCTTTTGCTTTCTTTACCTCCACACGCAACGCAGACTCTTTATTCTGCAAAACCGGCAGCGCCCTTTCCCTTATCTTAAGCTGCTTATCGAGCCTCTGTAACGCTGTTTTATTATATTGAAATTTTATCGCCACAATAGATTTATTATTTTCAAACCTTTCTAATTATTACTGATTTCGTATTTCTTAAATTTTATTTTTACTTCTAAGGAATTCAACCTTTTGATTCCTTTACCCTTAGGGTAGATCCCTATTAGTAATTACTTCTTTTAAAGATTTACCCTTAGGGTAGAACTCTTAGGCGCTTAAGGCGCAACTCTTACAAATATGTTGTTTAAATCTTGCGTGTAAAAATCCCGCGAAGCGGTTTAAATTATAAATTATAAATCATAATTTTCATAGTTCCTTTACCCTTGTGGTTCTATCTAAGTGTTAAATATACCCAACATATTTTTAAATCATGCCTGTTCCATTTCAGTTGCAGGTTCCTTTTCTTTTTCCTTCCAGAATTTCTCAACCAGTTTTTCCCTGATAGCAACTTCTGCCTTATTGAAATATTTACTAAAAAGTTCCCATGAAATATCAAGCATAGTATCGGTATCCACATTAACATCTATAGCAAGTAATCTGTCCGAGTATTCCTTTGCATACTCAAGCGTACGCTCATCGTAATCGGTCAGATCAAAACCATTTTCCACTTTGGTCCTTGCGTTGGCGGCATCAGCGTAAAGCCTGATAGCAGCATTCATCACCTGTGGATGGTCTTCACGGGTTTGCTTACCTATAACCAATTGTTTCAACCTTGAAAGTGAACGGAACGGATCAACAATAACTTTTCCGATCTCTGAATCATGCCGCAAAAATAACTGACCTTCTGTAATATAACCTGTATTGTCAGGAATAGCATGTGTGATATCACCTCCTGATAAAGTTGTTACGGCAATAATGGTAATAGACCCTCCTGCCGGAAATTGCACTGCTTTTTCATAGATTCGTGCCAGATCGGAATAAAGCGATCCCGGCATACTGTCTTTCGACGGGATTTGGTCCATCCTGTTTGAAACAATACTAAGTGCATCTGCCCAAAGAGTCATGTCGGTAAGCAGCACCAAAACCTTTTCATTTTTATCCACGGCAAAATACTCGGCAGCAGTAAGTGCCATATCCGGAACCAACAGACGCTCAACAGGAGGATTTTCAGTCGTGTTGACAAAACTAATGATACGGTCGAGTGCTCCCGCGTTATCAAATACATTCTTAAAATACAGATAATCGTCGTTCGACAATCCCATTCCCCCCAGTATGATCTTATCAGCCTTGGCTCGAAGTGCTACGTTTGCCATTACCTGGTTATAAGGTTGATCGGGATCGGCAAAAAATGGAATTTTTTGTCCCGTTACCAAGCTGTTATTCAGATCGATACCTGCAATACCGGTAGCAATCAACTGGGATGGCTGCTTACGCCTTACAGGGTTAACCGAGGGACTTCCGATGTTACGGACTTCGCCCTGTATTTCCGGTCCCCCGTCAATCGGGTCTCCGTACGAATTAAAAAAACGGCCTGCCAGCTCATCACTTACTTTTAACTGGGGAGGTCTTCCCATGAAACTGACTTCAGCATTAGTTGGCACACCTTCGGTGCCCTCAAATATTTGTAAAGTAATATCTCTACCGGAAATTTTTACTACTTGTGCCAGTCTGCCGTTCACACTGGCAATCTCATCGTAGCCAACACCGTCAGCCTTTAAGGTAACAGTAGCCTTTGTTATATTGGTTAATTTAGTATATACTTTTTGAAATGCCTGGCTTTCCATATTATTATATTATTCGGTGTTAATGATTATCGCCTTATTTATTAATTTGCTCTCTCTTTGACCAATTTATTTAATTGCTCCTGATGTTTGAAAAAATCATCATTTTCAAATTCACAGTAGTTCATCTGCTTAAACTCATTAATGATCTCTTTAAAGAAAGAGCCCACATCTTCGAAATGTTCAAAAGAATAAGTGTTATCAACAACTTCAAGTACTTTGGATAACATGTATTTCTGTCGCTTCATCGGTGTGGAAGCATCGATTTTATCAAATGCATCCTGTTGAAGTATTACAAAGTCAATCAGTTCCGATTTCCAGAATGTTTCGTGGAAACTGATTGGCACTCCGTCATCACCAAGAATATTGATCTGTTCTTTTACTTCTTTCCCGCGTAAAAGAATATCCTTTACATTCATTACCTTATCAAGCCAGTCTTCGCTGACATTCTTAGCAAGGTTATCCCGAACTTCGGGATACTCAAGGTATTTAGAATAGCTGTCAATAGGGTCTATTGCCGGATAACGCTTACTGTCCGCACGGTCCTGGCTCAAGCCATAAAAACAACGTGCAGCCTTACGAGTACTTTCAGTAACCGGCTCCTTAAGGTTACCCCCTGCGGGAGACACAGTTCCAATAAAAGTAATTGACCCCGATTTGCCGTTATTCAGTTCAACATAACCCGCTCTTGAATAAAAATTAGAAATGACAGCGGAAAGATCCATAGGGAATGCATCTGGTCCCGGAAGCTCCTCAAGGCGGTTGGACATTTCTCTCAATGCCTGAGCCCACCGTGATGTTGAGTCCGCCATAAGCAATACTTTAAGACCCATCGAACGGTAATACTCCCCAATTGTCATTGCCGTATAAACTGAAGCTTCACGTGCAGCAACCGGCATATTGGAAGTATTAGCAATAATAATTGTCCTTTCAATCAATTTTTTTCCTGTACGGGGGTCTTCCAGTTCCGGAAATTCTGCAAATATCTCCACTACCTCATTAGCACGTTCCCCGCAAGCTGCAATAATAACTATGTCAGCTTCAGCCTGCTTTGAAATAGCATGCTGAAGAACAGTTTTGCCTGTTCCGAAAGGACCGGGTATGAATCCGGTACCCCCTTCAGTAATCGGATTTAGAGTATCCATACAACGAACTCCCGTTTCAAGTAATTTAAAAGGACGCGGCTTTTCTTTATAGGCTCCTACGGCAACCTTTACCGGCCACTTCTGAACCATGGTAAGTTCCGTTTCGTTTCCTTCTTCATCGACAACCACTGCAATCTTGTGATCGACAATATACTCGCCTTCTCCGACTACTTCTTTAACTTTGTAGGTACCATTCATTTTAAAGGGTACCATGATCTTGTGTGGCTGGTCGTTCTCATTAACCTCTCCGAGCCAGTCACCAGCCTGCACAGTATCTCCCTCTTTTGCAAGAGGCTTAAAAGGCCACTTCTTTTCTCTGTCGAGTGGATCGGTATATTCACCACGTTTAAGAAATATACCTTCCATTTTATCCAGATCATTCTGCAAACCGTCGTAATTTCGGGAAAGAACCCCGGGACCAAGGGTTACTTCAAGCATATGTCCCTGGAATTCAACTTTTGTTCCCGGTTTTAATCCGCGCGTACTCTCAAATACCTGAATATAAACCGTTTTACCTATTACCTTAATTACCTCGGCCATAAGCCTTTCTTCACCAAGGGAAATATAGCAGATTTCGTTTTGGGCTACCGGCCCGTCAACTTCTACCATAACCAGGTTGGAAACAATACCAACCACGACACCTGTTGTTTTATTTTCTTTTTCCATATGTTATTGCGAATTCTTCAGGAAATTCAAAATTGGATTTTAATTCTTCTAAAAACTGATTAAATATCTGTTGTCCTTTTTCCTTGTCAAGTTTAAACCAGCGTTCGGTAATAAAAAGCTTTAGCATAAAAGCCAGCACCTTTTCTATTGTAAAATAATCAAAAAAGGTAATATCGTCCAGAAATTTCCAAAAATGAGTATCGAGCTTCATCTCTCTGTCAAGGATATTTTCAATTTCAAAAATCTGAATGATAGTCTCTATATCTTTTATTTCATTAGAAAGGCCGAAATCACGAGCCCTGCTCTTTTTCAATGCAGTGATAATTTCACCTTCTCCTATAAGGGAATCTTCATAAGAAATATCATATTTCCGTCCGTTAAGAGCCAGCATGATATTTCCCATAGTTTGTTTGTAGTCGGCTACCTGTCTGACAAATTCATTACCACTGTCAAAAAGTAATTTATACCATCCTCCGCTTAGCCTTTTAATTCCTTCTGCCCTGGTAATTTCCTCTTCCGACTCATGAAAGTATTTGATAAAATCTGAAATATAATCCGGGAAAACCGAGAAATCCAGTTCTTCCAGAAGCTTTTTATCGGTATATTGTTCTACCATTTTAAGAGGATAGTTGCCTCTGTCATCCCATTCAAACTCCTCTTCGAAAAACAGGTTAAGTATATTTTCATTATCGTATGGAAGATAAAATAACCTTACAAGTTTGAAATCAGAGGGATGAAGCTCATTCTTCAGATAATCACGCAATTCTATCGAAGAAAAATGCTGCTTTTTATCATCAAGAATGATATCGGGCAACCCTGCTACAAGACAATAGTAGTTTCTCTTACTCATTTCCCCTCCCCAAAAAGAAGTTCACTGGTCTTAGGTCTCAGGTACCCTTTTAAGAAATTAGTAAAATCGTCGTCGGTAAAACTAATAATATAACTTCCATCTGACGGCCCTATTTTAAAGCCTGTCTTCAGTTTATTTGAAAACGTGACATCCAATCCTTTATTCATCTCATCTGCGAGATTATTTTTAAAGAATGTTTCAAGTTGCTCTTTTTTTGACTCAGCCATAATGATTGTCAGATCGATACTTTCTTTTTCCATCCATCCTTCCACTATTTCACTGATCAGGGATTTAAGGTATTCCTCATCGGAGAAGAGTTCATGTACCGGCGGCTTTATTACCTGCAAAGTAATAAGCCTTGTTATTTCCTGCTTTATAGCAGAAACTGCCTGGTTTAAAGACATTTTTATTTCAGAGTTGACCTGAGTCTTAAGCTCCTGTGATTTTTCCTCCGTTTCCTTCATCATACGGTCAGACTTTTTCTTAGCCTCCCTTTCTATAGAAGCAGCCTTCTCTTTAGCTTCTTTAATAATGGCATCTGCATCTTCACGAGCTTTTTGAACCCCCTCGTTATAGATAGTTTCAGTTAATTGTTGAATCTTCGAATTCATATATTCCTGATATTAAATTTTAATCTTTACCTCAATTTGAAAAAGTCAAATAAATAACTTCCGAAATGTGTACTAAAAAAGATTATTCATTTCGTCTATGTCAAATTAAGAACCGTAAAAATAGTAACAACATTTAAATAAAAAAGAAACCAGAGCACCTATTTTTACGATTTTATTTACCAAAACAGTTTTTTCAAAATTTATCTGACTACCCGGATAATCATTCCCTAATTTAGCCGTGCACAAAGGCAATAGATTAATATTTTTTGGGTATCAGCATTTTAAAAAATGTTGCAAAATTACCATTCATTTAGCAATAAAACAAAATATACAAATTAACAAAATGAATTTATTTCTATTAATATAAAATTAACATTGGAAGATTGTCACAATTTAGGCATCCTGTAATATTGTATTGGCTGATATTGATAAAGATGCTCCCGATGAAAAAAATTATTAAATTATTTGGTATCTTTAAAAAAATAAACAGATGAAAAAGATAATCCTAAAAACTAATTTATTATGAAACGAGCATGTTCTTTTTTTAATCAAAAAATAACACAAAAGTATATGATTAAAAAAAAAAGAATATGCGAGAATGAGGAACGAACGGTTCCATATGTTATTAAATTTTTAATTAGTTTATTTTCAAATAATTATAAAATTTTAAATGTATGAAAAATACAGCATTAATTATCTGTGTTTTACTGGGAATTAATTGTTCTTGTGAAAACTATGCAGTTAAACCAAACATTGTTTTCATTTTTATTGATGATTTGGGCTGGACAGATGTGGGTTACATGGGATCAAAATATTATGAAACTCCCAACATCGACCGGCTGGCAATGAATGGGATGGTCTTCACCCAGGCATATGCCAATGCCGCCAATTGCGCACCTACCAGGGCTTGTCTGTTAAGTGGACAGTATTCTCCGCGCCACAGGATCTTTACGGTAGGTACTTCAGAGCGTGGCGAATCAAAAGATCGAAGAATCATTCCCATCGAAAATAAAACAAAAATTTCGCTCGATAAAATTACTATTGCAGAAGCTCTGAAGCCTGCAGGATATATCAGTGCGGCTATCGGCAAATGGCATATCGGTCATACCCCCCGGGAACAGGGCTTCGATGTAGGAATGGATAGAAATGCACTGGGTTATCCGCGAGGACATTTTAAAGACGATGGTGAATATTTAACTGACCGGCTAACTAATGAAGCGATAAAATTTATCAGGGAAAACAAAGAGAATCCGTTTTTTTTATATCTGGCACATCACGCCGTTCATACCCCTATTCAGGCAAAAGATGACATAATTGATAAGTACAAAGGGAAAAAGCCTGATGGTTGTCATGATAATAAAACCTACGCTGCGATGATACAAAGTGTAGATGAAAGTGTTGCCAGAGTGAATCATACCCTTGAAGAATTGGGGTTGAGTAAAAATACACTTTTGATTTTCTTTTCAGATAACGGGGGACATGGAACATATACATGTCAGAATCCCTTACGCGGAGGAAAGGGAATGTATTACGAAGGTGGAATTCGTGAACCCATGGTTGCATATTGGCCGGGAAAAATAAAAGCCGGAAGTAATTGTGACCTTCCTGTCATCAGCACCGATTTTTATCCTACTTTCCTTGAATTGGCAGGGATCAATAAAACAGTTAATTATCCATTGGATGGAGAAAGCCTTGTACCGCTTTTAAAAGGTAAGGGATCACTCAAAAGAGAATCCATTTTCTGGCATTTCCCTGCTTATCTTGAGGCATATCAAGGATTAAAAGATCATTCCCGGGATACAGTCTTTAGAACCCGTCCGGTAAGCGTTATAAGAAAAGGCGATTGGAAACTATTGATGTTTCATGAAGAGTGGATGCTTGATGGAGGATATGAAAAAATTTCCGAAAATAATTCGGTTGAGTTATACAACTTAAAAACCGATTTGGCTGAAAATAATAATCTGTGTAACATTGAAGTTGAAAAACGTAATGAATTGTTGGAAGAACTTATAGAGTGGCAAGATGAAATTGAGGCGCCAATTCCTTCAGCAGCAAATCCATGGTTCAGGAAATGAAATACAATGATACCTAAAATATCTAAAGTGGGATCGTCATGAAGTTCTAAATTGTGTTAATAAAAGGAAGAACACATTCAAATTTCTTTTCTCACCCATATTCACAATATTAATTTCAAGTCAAATTAATCGACCAACCAATTGAAATAATTATCAGCGGAGATAACTCTATATTCTGCATCGGGATAACTATTTTTCCATGCCTTGGGAAATTTTATTTTATTTTTTGACCACTTGAATTCATAAGCAAACAATTGGCCTTACATTTATATATTATTGGCGGTTTATTGCCTTTTTATTTCGCCCAATTCTCTATCTTTAAGTCAGGTATCCGTTTGAATTCCTTCTCATTATTAGTCACTAATGTCAGCTTTTGACTTACAGCATGAGCAGCAATCAAAGTATCTAATGGTCCAATAGGTGTTCCATTTTTTTCTAAATCTGCTCGAATCTTTCCATATTCTATAGTTGCAAAATAATCAAAATCCAATATATCGAAGGGAGTTAAAAACTTATCCAAAGCTTCTTGATTTTTCTTTGGATTTGAACTCTTCATTATTCCATAGTGCAATTCCGCTAATGTAATCGATGAAATCGCTACGTCACCAATAGATAAAGTATTAAATCTCTCCAGCACTTTCTCTGGTCGTTTTTTAATTATGTAAATACAAATATTCGTGTCAAGTAAATAATCCATTAATCAAACATTTCTCTGTGCCGGTTTTCTGGTTGGTCTCTTTCGTCCATAAAATCAGATGTAAAAGAGTCTAAACTCCCGAATAAATTCTGCCAGGGCTTGTTGTATGGTATAATGTATATAACATTCCCAACTTTTTTGAGATAAACTTTATCATCGTCTATCTGCATCTGTTTAGGAATTCGAATGGCTTGAAATCCCTTTTTGTTTTTTATATCAATCGTTTTGAATCCCATAATCTTTCTTTTTTTGTTGTAACAAATATAACGAATTTTATCAGACTTTTATTGGCTTCTCCCAACAATAGTATTTTATCTATAGTTGTTGCAAATTACAACAAATTGTTGAAAAGTTCTTCATAAAAATCCTTCCGAGCCACAGTAGGAAGCGGTGGCAACTGAACCTTCCGGTGGAAATGGCTATGGTAATAATGCCCCTGCTGAAGATCTGGAGAAAGTAATGAACAATGGAATGCAATTTTTATCTGGCTTGTTTAAAATGGCCACAGGTAAAGATATGGGCATAGAAAATCAGAAAATTGAAGTAAACAAAGAAACCGGAGAAGTGACCATGAAATTTAAATTGCCTATGTAGAAAGAGAATGGGACACGGATTAGTGTCCGTTTATGAAGTCCGCTGACTGCGTTATGCCTTGTCCTCATAATTTATTCAGGAGGGCTTTGTCCTCATGATATATTCAGGAGGGTTTGCCTTCAAAATGGTCATTTACGATTAGAAATATCAATCTTTGATAATCATAATAAATCAGCATCATTTATATTCCATAAAATATTAATTAGGGTCAATCTGCGTTCCATAAAAAATTCTATCATGAAATTAATCCTTACATCTCTGTTGAAAAAATGCTGAAACTGGTTGAACGCCGAAATACCGATATTGTAAACCCGACACTTACAAATCACGGAGACATTCTATTCAGTAAACAGTATCTCGATAAAATCCAGGTCAATGTCTTTGAGGGAAGACATGAAATGATCCCGGGAAAAGCTTTAGACCATGTGAAACATTAAAAAACGGTCGTGGCTTTTGTTAAAGGCTTTAATTTTACCCGATAGCCAACCGAAATAATGACATCCAAATTGTAGTACTCCACGTTTTGTGTTTGGGTTTTGCCTTTGATAGCACCATGTTGAGTGGTAGTCGCAAATTTTGCGACTACCACTTCTTTAACAGATTTTCCTTCTATAAATAATTAATTATGCTTACCAATGGTTTTCACATCTCTACCAAACAAAACGGCGAGCTGTTGGCGATTCAGCCATACTATTTCATCCTCAATTCTCACCTCAATTCGTTCGGGCAAATCGTTAGAATCATAAAGCACTATTTCGTTTTTCATTTGTCTTAATCAGGATTTTTAAGATTGAATGATTTTGGGATTTCATCCTCAGCAATGGATTTGTCTTTATCTATATATACATAAGTTGATACCGGTATGAGAAAAATAAATATTCAGATAAATTTTATTTCCCCCCTGCTATTCGTATCTTTATCATCAAAATTTATAAAAAATGGATATTCAATCATTAAAACTGGATTTAGTTTCGAAAATAATAAATACCGAAAGGCCTTCTTTACTGATTGAAATCAACAAAATTTTTCAAAAAGAAAAAAGAACGGATTGGTGGAATGAATTACCAGAGGAAATTCAGGAATCAATTCTGAAAGGAATTGAAGATGTACAGAAAGGGAAAATTTTTACACACAAACAGGTAATTCAGGAAGCCAGACAAAAATACAGATTTTGAAATGGAAGTGATTTGGTCGGCAAGAGCCAAAATTACATATTTCAAAGTACTTGATTATTTAGAAAAGAACTGGCATAAAAAAGAAATAATCCGGTTCAGCGGACAAACATAACAAAGAGTCTGTCAGCATCCCCCGAACCTATATTCCCTTACTTCCTTTAGCAGCTTTTGCTTTTATTTTATCCTTTTCAATAAGATCAACCTATTTAATTCCCTACTTTATGATGCTTTTCTATATTTTACGCTTAGTAGGAGTTAGTTTTGATTCTAATTCAGCAAATGCGCATACTGTTCATTTAAAAGATTGGGCAGATAACAGGCTATCAGATCCAGTGCGGTTTCATCATTCACCTGGTTAGGTGTAATTACGTGTTGATTATTTACTTCATCCTGATTAATAACTGCCTGGTTAATTTCAAAAGGAATACATCTCCATGAATTCTTTAATTTTCCTGTACCGAATCTTTTTGATGTGCAGGCATAACAGACTTCAAAAAAATTAGTGTTTACTACATATGCAGCTCCATTCCCTGTATTATGTTTTAACACGGTAACCGGTGTTTCACATCCACTATAAGTAATACTCCACACTTTTTCAGCGCTTTGTTCCGGTAAAGGATTTTCAACAACTTTGATTTCATAATTCTTCAAGCTCCCTTGTACATTGGCAGCACTTGTAAAATATAATAACACAAAACAACAAAAAACGAACAGAGTAAATACTTTAATTTTTTTCATGGTTTTATATTTATAATTATACAATAGTTTTTGTTTCGATCATTATCACAGCCCGAAAAGATCGGATGTATCTGTTATAAAAAATTTCAATTACCCCGTAATTATTGTCTTTCCATTATGTAAAAAGTCTGGAATAGAAAATTCGCTGACAGACCTTCAAAAGTTAGTTTACTATTTGTAAATGACCATTTTGAGGGCAAGCCCTCCTATATAAATCATGAGGACAAGCATAATGCAGTCAGCGGACTTTATAGACGGACACTCGTATAATTTTTCAATATTTGCATACTCCCTTTAACGTTTTTTATATACGTACTTTTCCCGGATTCACATATAATAAGACGCAGCAGACAAGGAAACGTTACAATAAAATTTGTATTTACCTCAATTTTTTTCAATTTTACAATGAAATGAAAAAACAGCCGGAACTAAAAATATTATTGTGGCGTATAGCAAATATGTCAGATGAAAAAGCTTTCAAGCAGTTTTTCGAAATATATGCTGACAGACTATATCAATTTGCCTTTTCATTTCTAAAGAACAAACAAATAGCTGAAGAAGCCGTTGCCGATGTCTTTTTTAAAATATGGCTTATGCGAACAACCCTTCCCAAAATAGATAATATAAAAGCTTATCTTTTTAAAGCAACTTACAATACTACAGTAAACTACCTTGATGATGAAAAAAAAAGAAAAGCTATAGGCTTGGATGATATAAAAGTAGAACTTGACATAGACCGTATATGTCCGGAAACAGAACTTATTAATAAAGAACTGAAAGGGAAAATTGAACAAGCCATTGAATCCTTACCTCCGCGCTGCAAAATGATCTATAAGCTGGCAAAAGTGGAAAGAATGAAATACAAAGAGATAGCTGAATTGCTTGATATTTCAGTAAAAACGATTGACAACCAGCTAACTATTGCCATAAAAAAAATCGGGAAAGAAATAAAGACTTATCTCAATGAAGATGGAAGCGGCAAACAGTCATTGATTTTACTAAAGCTTTTTATTCCTTCAGAAGATGTTTTTTAATATTTTTAAGCACCTTAGATACTTAGTTTGTAAAAATTATTATCCGATTTTCTTCACACATGGTTCCTAGTTAATGCCGGAAAAAATAACTATATGCTTTTTTATATTTCTATTTACTACTGTTCGAAGATTATAATTATTTGGAAAAAATCCTTGTATGACGTGAGTTCATTAGTAGTAGAATTAATTCCGGAATATTTATTATGCAGCAT
>CAZTAL010000038.1:0-2733 GCA_964611525.1 uncultured Prolixibacteraceae bacterium | reverse complement strand
AATTGAAAAAACCCCGAAAGGTTCCATCTTATTTCTGAATTCTATATAATTCATATTTCCGATAATTATACAAATATATAATTTTTAGAAATAAAATTATAATGTTTTAAAATCAAACAAATTATTGTTGTATTAACTAACATTTTTTATCTTTGCAAAAAACACCATAAATTCATGACGTCAAGATTGTCGCCGGCACAAATTGGAAGAAGGTTAGCCGCATTGCGAAAGCAAAAAGGTTATTCCCAGGAGGATTTATCGAAGATCCTTCAGATTCCAAGGTCTTCGGTCGCCCAGATGGAACTGGGAAAAAGGAATCTGTCAGTTCACGAATTGCTTAAACTTTCTGAAATATTTGGATTTTCACTTGACAAATTTCTGTCGAAGGAATATAAACTTGAAACAGATATTGATACAGTGGAAGAACCTGCTGCTGTTAAGCAGGGAATGAGGATATCTGTTCCCGTACTTAACATAAAAAAACTGCGGAATATCTTATTGTATATCCTTGAGCGATGTGCAGGCAAACCAAATTTTGGGGAAACTGTCCTTTACAAATTGCTTTATTTATCCGATTTTAATTTTTATGAAATCTATGAAGAACACCTCACAGGAATTCGGTACAGAAAGCTCCCCTATGGTCCTGTGCCTCAAAAACTGGAGACTGTTATCAGAAAAATGATTGAAAAACAAGAATTGCAAAGGTTCAAAACAGAATATCATGGTTATTTGCAAACAAGATATATCCCTTTAGTTAAATCTGATCTTAAAGAAATGACCGCAGCGGAGAAAAATGTAATTGACAGGGTTATCGACCGGTTCTCTGACTGGCCGGCATCTGCAATAAGTGATTATTCACATAAAGATATGCCATGGAAAGCGACGGAGGATGGAGATATCATTGACTATGAACTGGCTTTTTACAGGGAATCACCATTTTCGGAAAGAACTTATGAGGACGAACCTGAATTGCCATGATTTTTGAAGAATTGGATGAATTCAGGAAAGAACTGAAAAAGCTAGTCAAGAAGTACCGTACCCTGGAAAATGATCTTGAAACGATTAAAAAGGTATTAAAAGCAGAACCAAAAGAACGACCTCCTTTTAGTTTCAAAATTGATGGCTTGGGCATTGAAACCAATGTTATAAAAATTAAAAAGATAGCATGTAAAAGTTTAAAGGGTAAAGGGATTAAGACGGGATTAAGACTTATATATGCATATTTCGAAGAAGACCAGAAAATAGTTTTTGTGGAAATATACCATAAAAACACTAAGAATACTGAAAACAAAACCAGGATTCTGAAATTATTTCGATGAATAATTATTATGTCAGCCGGGTAATAATAAATAATCAATTATAAATTATATAGCTTTGTAAAAACTAAATAGATAAAGTACCTATAAAAAATGACGGAAGACTTTCTTACAATTGCAGTAACATCAGCCATTAACGCAGGCGGGGAGATAAGCAGGATATATAATGATCCTGATACAGACTTATCTGTTGAAAAGAAATCTGATAACTCCCCGCTTACTATAGCAGATAAAGCCAGTCATGATATAATAAAACAGCTTCTCGAACAAACAGGTCTTCCAATCCTTAGCGAGGAAGGCAGAAATATAAGCTTCGAAGAGCGCAAAGACTGGAAATCATTCTGGCTTGTAGACCCCATGGATGGCACTAAAGAATTTATCAAACGAAATGGAGAATTTACGGTCAATATAGCACTGATAGCTGACAGAAAGCCTGTAGCAGGTGTTATTTATGTTCCTGTAACAGGAGTCCTTTATGCCGGCATAACCGGAAAGGGTGCATGGAAACTAATGGCTACTGAAAGCGACATCTCTCTTTCTAAATTAATGAATAAAGGTGATAAACTGCCCTGCTCTTCTTTGCCCGATAATTTCACAATTGTTGAAAGCAGGTCGCACCGGAATAAAAAAACGGAGAATTACATAAACAAGCTAAAAGAAAAATACGGAACTGTCAATACTATTATTATAGGTAGTTCATTAAAAATATGTATGGTCGCCGAAGGTACTGCTCATCTGTACCCGCGATTCGGAACGACAATGGAATGGGATACTGCCGCCGGCCATGCTATTGCTAATTCGGTAGGGGAAAAACTGCTCCTGATGGATTCTACGGATGAACTGACATACAACAAAGAGAACCTGAAAAATCCCGATTTTATAGCAGGAAAAGTAAATTTATAAGTTAATTATATTTTTATAGCTTACTCCAAAAAGTAAAAAGACAAGAAAATGTTACAAATATCATAAGTTTGGGAGAACATAAAACATTAAATATCACATTATTAAATCAATATTATATTAATTGTTGTTGAAATTTGTTGACAAAAATATACTAATCCGGGCGAACTCAATATTAAACTTTGAAAAGTCTGAATTATAAATGAAATAAATTTAAAAACAAGCTATTAAACAAACCGAAAAAACCACATCGAAACAGAAAAACAACAGATAACAGATACGCCTAAGAAAAAATGCGTTAAAAAAATCATGCAATGGAACGTATAAAAATCAAATCTGTTCGACGAACGTTAGACATGGTCTAAAAGGAGGAGTTATTTGATTTTAGTGGAATTGCATGATTATTAGCAATTTTTTCTTCAGCGGTGGCTTTTTTTGCTTACTTTTTTCAGCTATAGGAAAAAAGTAAGTGGGGTTTAAGGGGTAAAACCCCTTTGAGTAAATAATTTATAATAAA
>CAZTAL010000037.1:0-20066 GCA_964611525.1 uncultured Prolixibacteraceae bacterium | reverse complement strand
TTTGAGGCATAGCCATAGCTATGGCGAAAAATTTCAATGCAGTAAAAAGCAAAAAGAACAAGCCTAAATGTTCAGGTTATTTCGTAATAATGCCTAAGTCCGGGACAATTATTTTCAAACAATAAATAATCAAAAAGTATGAAAGCAAATAACATTAAATTAGGGGTAAACATGGAATTTGTCCGTCATGAGGACAAATCTTTCAGATGGGGTGTTGCAAAGGCAGCAGAAATAGGTTATGAATATGTTGAGCCCATGGTACATCTGGGACGTGAATTACTAAGCGAAGCAGGATATTTTCATTCTGTTTCAATGTTTGATGACCCTCTTTGGATGAAAGAAGTTTGTGATAAGCATGGAATAAAGATTTCCGGACTTTCATCACATACACCTTTATGTAAACCTGAAATAAGTGTTGAGTATTTGAAAATGGCCATAAGATATGCATCGGCAATGGGTGTGCCGGTTGTAAACACGGACGAGGGCCCTAAGCCGGAATGGACTACAAAAGAGATGGATTATACACTTATGAAATACACACTGACCGAAGCATCCAGAGTGGCTGAGCGCCATGGTGTTTTAATAGGCCTTGAACAGCACCAGCAATACAGCACATGGCCGGAAGGGTTGAAAAGCATTTATGACCTGGTTGACAGTCCTGCCATTGGCATCAACTTTGACATGGGAAATGCCTTTATCGGGGGTAAGGCTGATATTTATGACTGGCTCGAAAGTATAAAAGATAATCTTGTTCATCTTCATGCGAAGGATATCAGTATAGAGCAAAGCTCGGTAAGGGGCGAAGTAACCGGCGTTCCTGTTGGTTGTGCCTGCGGTGAAGGTGTGGTTGACTGGAAACGTGTAATCGATATAGTAAAAACAGTGGACAGGGATATTGTCTTCAGTGTGGAATGCGGAACTATTGACCAGGCAGTGAGAAGTTATGAACATTTATCATCCCTGCTGTAAAACAGAGGTCAATATATAATCCTGTTGAATCGCTCGTATGCAATCAGGTGCCTGTAACGGATTATTCTGAATACGATACATAATTATTATCAACCATAACTTTATTCTTAAAAATTGAATTTTTATTCAAATAATTTTGATAAAAATTTGTAATTTCCCTCTGAATTTACTGTAATTAGGGTTTTGTTTCCCGTGTAATCTTTACTACAGATAAAAAATAACGGTCAATAAATGCAGATATGCCGAAAATATGAGTAGCTTTATAATTGCAATAAAAAAATTTGATGAGAATTTACACTATTTACCTTAATGAATCAATTTAAAAAATAACAAAAATAGAAGGAGGAAACAGATATGAATCAAATTCTGAACCAAAACAAGAGAACTAAAAAAAATGAGAGTAAGGACAATCAGTCATCTATGGGTGATCTAACCATGGGACGCCGTCCTTTTTTAAGGTCGATGGGAATTGCAGCATTTGCCGCACAAATGGGGATGCTGGATTTTGCCTCATCACTTTTTGCAGAGCCTGAAAAAAAAGGAATGCCCGTTGTGCGGGTAGCTTTTGTCAGGCCGGATGTTGACCGTTACTTTATGGGCTGGCCGGGCGCTGACTGGGATAATCCCAAACACCAGGAACACTATACACAAATTCTGACACAGGCCGGCAGGGACCAGAATGTTGATGTCCGCTTTACAAAACAACTTATTGAAGATGAAAACGTGACAGATAAATTCCTGGAAGATGTGAAAAACGAGCAACCTGACGGCCTCATAATTATAAGCATGAGCCTCAATGTATCCTGGCCCCATGTAAACCGCATAGCAAAAGAGAGGGGCGACATCCCCACTATTGTCTTTAGTCCCGTAGGAACCAGCTTCACCGGCCATCTCCAGGAAACACGCGGTATCCCGGGAGTGTTTGTCGGGGCCATAGAAGATGAGGAGTGGCTTGCAGAGGCTGTACATATGCTGGATACGGTATGGAAGATGAAAAATACACGGCTGCTGATAGTGCGGGGAAATGAAAGACGTGAAGAAAAAGTAAAGCATTTGGGAACTACTCTCTGTTACTATCCCGAGTCTGATTTTTGCAAGGCAGCAAGGAGCACAAAAGTAACTGACAAGATCAGAGATATAGCAGACTACTATGAAAAAAGTTCGGTAAAAATCGTCGAACCGACAAGTGAGGATATTTTGAATGCCGCTAAAATGTATGTTACTTGTCGCACTGTCATGGATCAGGAAAATTGTGACGGCATTTCAATAAACTGCCTGCCAATGGTTTCAGCTGAAATAGGATCTGATAATCACATATGGGAACCCTGTCTTGCCTTCTCCAAACTGAGGGACGAGGGAATTGTCGGAGGCTGTGAATCCGATGTTCATGCTGCCCTCAGCATGCGCCTATGTCACTTGTTAGTGAAACGCCCTGGATTCATGCAGGATCCATTTCCACTGACAGTTGACAATACTTTCGGCGGGGCCCACTGCAGTTGCGGGACCAGGCTGAGAGGCTTCGACAAAGATCCTGAGCCGCTGATCCTTCGCAGTCACCAGGAACCTGACAGGGGCGTTGCTACCCAGGTACTTTGGCCGGTCGGTGAGCGGATGACACTTATGGAGATGGTATCAACAGATGTAGGTTATAACAGGATGAGGCTGGGCTCCGGTCAGGTTGTAAGGAATATTGAACCGGACCCGCAGGGACATGATCCTTATGAAGAAGCAGGGGGGTGCCGGACATCAGTTGTGGTTACGGTGGACAACTGCAAGGATACAAGAAATATAAAAGGATTTCACCAGTTATTCATACTTGGTGATGTGGCACAGAAGTTCCGTAATTATGCACAGCTTGCTAACATAGAGGTAGTGGATATGAGCGCGTGAAATAATTTATTATTGATGATTTATTATTGAGAATCTCGAATGACGAATCTCGAATTTTGAGTAATAGAATGACGAGTATTGGAAGCTCGAATTACGAGAGGCAGGATTAAAGATCCGGTTATATTTTGCAGGTTTTGACAATATTTTCAGTACTCTATTTTTCGAAATATTTTCTGTAAAGATTTTCTGTAATTCTTTGCTTACAGGTATTAAAGAAAAAAAATTTAATATCCGTCTTTCTTATGAACTGTTTTATCCCCGGTTGTTTATGTCAGTTAATGGATAAATTACTATATTCGGATTCTCAGGATAATATTACTTTTTTGAATATATTTATCTGATGAGAAGGTAATACCGGATTGGTTTTTCAGAATTCACATTTTAACAAACAATAAAAAATTATAACTGATGAAACGGACAATCTTATTTCTTCTTTTTCTAATAGCTACTGCCGGATTATTTGCAGCGGATAACAAACCTAATATTATAATATTTTTTGTTGATGATATGGGTTATGGTGATCTGGGATGTTTTGGCAATCCCAATATACGGACTCCTAATATCGACAAGCTGGCGACAAAAGGTATGAAATGTACTTCTTTTTATGTTGCAGGTCCGGTATGTACCCCCTCACGTGCAGGCCTGATGTCGGGCCGTTATCCTATCCACACTTTACCAGGCAATTTAGGCCCTTCCTCCGAAGGGGGGTTCCCGGCCGGTGAACCAATGATATCAGAAATGCTCAAAAAGGCCGGTTACAGGACAATGGCTATCGGGAAATGGCACCTGGGGCATTCATCTAAAGAACTTTTACCGACAGGAAGGGGATTCGACCGTTATTACGGATTGCCATACAGTAATGATATGATACGGCCATGGGTAAATACCGATATTCCCTTAAAGCTTTATATTAATGATCAAGCTGTAAAAACAGTTAATTACGAGCAGGAGAGTCTCACTATCGACTATACTGTTGAAGCGCAAAAATTTATTAAAGAAAATAGCAAACAACCTTTTTTTATCTATCTGCCTTACAGCATGCCACATTTACCCATCAGCACTACCGATGAATTCAGAGGCAAATCTGAGGGCGGCCTTTATGGTGATGTTATCGAAACTATCGACTGGAGTGTAGGTGAGATCATTAAAACACTTCGCGATCTGGATATGGATAATAATACTCTGATGATATTCACAAGCGATAACGGCCCCTGGCATAACCTGCCTGACAGGATGCTGCAAAGGGGTGTAAAACCATGGCACCAGGGAACGGCAGGACTGCTTCATGGAGCAAAGGCAACAACATATGAGGGAGGAATGAGAGTACCCGGTATTTTTTACTGGAAAGGTCAAATTCCTGAAGGCCAGGTTTCCTCTGATATTGTCTCAACGTTAGATATATTTCCTACACTCATTGAAGCGGCAGGTGCTAAAATTCCTGCAGGCAAGAAGCTGGACGGATACAGCCTTATTCCCTTCCTTAAAGGACTTTCATCTTCTCCCCGTAAGGAATTTTATTATTTCAGGGGACGGACACTCGAGGCCGTAAGATCCGGAAAATGGAAACTACGTTATTCAAATGCTGCACGGCTGGAGGTTGACAGCAATGATCCGGTGACTCCTGAGCTTTATGATTTGAAAAATGATCCCGGGGAAAATTATAATATGGCTGAAATGCATCCTGACATAGTTGAACAGCTGATGACTAAGATGAAAGAAAAAGCAAATGAAACAGGAGGGGAGATAAATAAATAATGAGACTCATCAACATTTGAAATGATTTGATAATTTAATAAAAACTGATTATGAATAAACTTTACTTTACTATTCTGGTATTTCTTATTTGTTTAACTACTACATCAAAAGAATACCATGTTGCTAAGACAGGTAATGACAATAATCCGGGCACTCCTGCTGCTCCGTTACTGACCATTCAGGCTGCCTCGGACATTGCCCGCGAAGGAGATGAGATTGTCGTTCATCAAGGGGTTTACCGGGAACGTATAACTCCTCCCAGAGGCGGAGAATCATCCTCCATAAGGATCATTTATCGTGCAACAAAAGGTGAAAAAGTCGAAATAAAAGGATCTGAAGTCATAAAAGGATGGTCGAAATTTACCGGCAATGTATGGAAAGTGGTGATTCCAAATTCTTTCTTCGGTGATTACAATCCTTATAAGGATATTATTCACGGCGACTGGTTCAATGATATGGGACGTGAACACCATACAGGTGAAGTCTATCTGAACGGCAAATCTTTATGGGAGATGGAAATACTGGAAAAAGTGCTGAATCCAAAGCCGCAAACGGACAAATATGATCCTGAAGGGTCAACATATACGTGGTATTGTGAAAGCGACAATGAAAATACATACCTGTATGCCAACTTTCACGGTGCTGATCCTAATGAGGAACTTGTTGAGATAAATGTGCGGAAAAGTTGCTTTTATCCTGATACCACAAACATCAATTATATAACAATAAGGGGATTTAACATGAGTCATGCTGCGACTCAGTGGGCACCGCCTACAGCTGAACAGACCGGACTAATAGGAACCAACTGGAGCAAGGGATGGATAATTGAAAACAACAGGATCAGTGATTCGAAATGTTCAGGGATTACTCTCGGAAAACATGGTGACGAATACGACAATACCTCTGAAAATACGGCCGAAGGGTATGTTGAAACGATAAACCGTGCTTTAGCAAGAGGATGGAGCAAAGAGAACATCGGCTCCCATATAATTCGCAATAATGTTATCTGCAATTGTGAGCAGACAGGTATCTGTGGCAGCATGGGCGGTGTTTTCAGTATGATTGAAAATAATGACATTTATAATATATGGACTAAAAGACAATTCACCGGAGCTGAAATGGGAGGGATCAAAATCCATGGTTCCATTGATATGATCATCAGGAATAACCGGCTGGCAAATTGCGGACGCGGATTGTGGCTCGACTGGATGGCACAGGGGACCCGTGTTACAGGAAACCTTCTTTATAATAACACTACAGACGATCTTTTTGTAGAAGTTGATCACGGCCCTTTTCTTATAGAGAATAATATTCTGCTGTCGGACCTGTCAATTCGCGACTTATCAGAGGGAGGCGCTTATGTTCACAACCTGATTGCCGGAAATATTGAGTTGCGGCCCCAGGGCAGGTTAACTCCTTTTCATAAACCTCATTCTACTGAGCTTGCCGGACTTATAAATATAGTTGGCGGTGATGACCGCTATATCAATAATATTTTTGTGGGAGGCGTTGAAGAAACCAGAGTAAGCAAATCTGGCCTGGCAGTTTACGAAAATGCTGAATTGCCCATGATGGTTGAAGGAAATGTTTATCTGAACGGGGCATATAGTTTTCAGAATGAAGAAAACCGGCTTATCATTAATTATGATCCTGCAATCAGTATAGAAGAAAAAAGCGGGGGAGTATTTCTTTCAATAAATATTGATGAAAGAATTCTGAAGATGAAAAACCTACTGGTAACGACAGAGTTGCTTGGGAAAGCAAAAATACCCGGACAGGCATATACCAATCCGGATGGTTCACATGTAGTTATAGATGAAGATTTCTTCGGAAATAAAAGAGATCCCAAAAATCCTGTTGCCGGTCCGTTTGAAAAAACCGACAAAGGACTTGTAAGGTTAAAAGTATGGAATTAAAGTCGAAGGAGTCGCCTTCAGATATGAATTTAACCACGATGAAAATCTGGAAATAAATTCTGAACTAACTGAATTTACATTTGTAAACAACCCGGTGATTTGGGCATGTTCAAGAGCACAATCCCCTATTGAAAGGATGAAATTGTCTGATCTGGATTTTATTGCAGAACGCCCGTTGCTGACAGAAATTTCAGATTCACTTTTTACTGCAATAGGAGAAGCCTGTCTGGTCAATTTTGCCCGTATGAAATTTGAAAAAGATACCGTTGCTGCAAACAAACTGAAAGCGTCCCTGGATACCGGAAATCCTGCTTCTGATGACAAAAAAATACGATTTCCCGTAATTATTCCTTCTAATGGGTATATAATATTGAATCCCTTACTTTACTCTTTGGAAGCCGTTAGCATTGCTTTTGCGACATGGCTTGCCCTAAAGGATATGAATTTTTATCTAAAAGATGATTTTCAGTTCACCGGGTAGCTCCCGCAACTGTGGTTGTTTTTCTTTTAGATGCAATAAATATTTGTAATTATGATGTTTATTTTACATTTTGATATACCAATTCAGAAAATTTGTCGAACAGGTAGGTTGTTGCATGGTAATTAAAAGGTAAATACTGAGAATAAATACTTGCTGCAATTCCAGATTCCCTGTCAATATACCAGTAAGTGTTATAAACCCCACCCCATAGCAAAGTGCCCTCTTTACGGCCATATGAAGTGGTTTCTGTGTCAATTAGCCCTGCCAGTCCCCAGTTTGATTCAGGTTTTATCAATCCCCTGAAATCGCAGCAATAATTGATCTTATAGTAATTATCTTTTATATCCATGGAAATACCATCTATTTGTTCTTTAAACATTTCATCAATGGTTCCCTTATTAAGAATCCTGCCATTCGGATAAATACCATCATTAAGCAGGCATGCCAGCAATTTTGTATAATCCTTAGGTGAAGAGAACATTCCTCCTCCGCCTTTGCATCTTTGTTTTCCTTCGGGAATACGATCAGGTCTTACGGCAAGTTCTTGCAACCCGTCATCTCCACGCCAGCCATAGGATACTATTTCATTTTTTAAGGAATCCGGCAAATTCCACCAGGTACGATCCATACCCAGAGGACCTGTAATATTCTTCCGGAAATACTCCTCCATATTTAGTCCTGATATTTTCTCAACCAATCGCCCTGCCCAGTCAAGACTGGTTCCGTATAAAAATTTTGTGCCGCTTTCGAATCTTCTTGGCAGATCCTCATAACTCCATTCCGATCTGTCGTGTACTGCTAACAAGGAATCTGTAAAAACATACCCGAAACCTGATGTATGAGTTAACAGATGCCTTAATGTAATTGGATTTGATCCTTCAACTAACCTTTTATCATCGGTCAAAACAGGTATATCACTCATTTCGGGCATGAGGCGGGAAAGATCCTCATCCAGGCCTACTAAACCTTTTTCTACCAGTTGTAAGGCAGCAACGCTCGTTATCAGTTTGGTCATTGATGCAATCCGGAAAATATGATTTTCTTTAACCGGAATGTTTTCATCCCATATAGCATTTCCATAAGTATATGTAATTTTTTCGCCATGTTTATTTATAGCTATGACTACAAGGCAGGGGATGTCACTTTTCTCTAAAAGTGAATCTAATGAGATTTTTAATGTTTCCTCCGAAGGAAAAAATCCCTGTTCCTTACCAGGCTGTTTACAAGAAAAAAATACAATCAAAAGTGATGTAAATAAGATTAAATTTCTGATCTGCATAGGTTTATAATTTATGATTAATATTTATATATTGTTACACACATATAAAATTATATAAAAAAGTATTTCATAGCAACAGAATCTAATTATATTTGTTTTTTATATCAAAAGTAGCAGGGATTGAGATATTTTAATATACAGACAAAGACGGAATGACAAACGTGATCATAGTATTAAGCTATCATTAAAAATCACCTGAATTATATTAAATTTAAAATCCCAAACATGTTACCTGACAAATGGATAATTATTTTTCCCTAAAAATTTATAAATACTGATTTGAAATGAATATTATAAAAGTGAATCTGAGCATAATTTTTATTTTAATGAAAAAATATCAAAATTTATTTATCAACATTTTAACCGGATTTTTTTGCATCTGTTTTTTAATTATTTCAGTGCCACTGGCATCTTTTTCCCAACAGGAAATTTCGGGTAACAAGG
This sequence comes from uncultured Prolixibacteraceae bacterium, assembly GCA_964611525.1. GTDB lineage: Bacteria > Bacteroidota > Bacteroidia > Bacteroidales > Prolixibacteraceae > JAAYJR01. The sequence continues at coordinate 11,332 of CAZTAL010000037.1, read as the reverse complement.
CAAAAGAAAATGTATTAACAATTTACGTAATACGTTCGGCAAAACCACTCGACTGGCAATCTCCGTCTGCTTTGTACAAATCGTATGTAAATGAAGTCTTTCAGACTTTATTCCGGAAAGAAAAAAGAATGCTGGGACATTTATTTGTTCATTTAGATTCTCCCATGTTGGATGAACCTTTGTGGACCGGAATTTCATATGAATCGGACAAAGAACAAAGAGATTATGTATTCAAAGAAAAGGTTGGAATGGGTATCATGGGAATAGGGATGAAAGGCAGGATGCAGTCTGCTGAGGAACTGCATTATCAGCTTGATTTTTATTCAGAAAAAAAGGAGATGGCTTTCATAACATACTATATCAGTGAAGAGGCTGTTAAACGAATACTGGAATTTTACAATACATTTATTTCCAAAACGGATTCAGGTTTTTCACAGTCTGAGTTCTATGGAGGAGCATACTGGCCGCTGTATTTTAATGAGGGAGCGGGATGCACTGCCTTGGGACTGGCAATGATGGAACTTGCAGGGGTCAGACAGGCGGAAGCCGAATTATGGAAAAGAAATGTAAAAATACCGGTTGAACTTGTTGGAGGGAGACTCAACGAAAACACAAAGGTTGGAGTTGGTAAAGTAAAATCATATGACGACTGGCATTCGGGAGAAGGTGTTAAAAATATTGACTATATTGATTTTACAATTTATGATCCTTCATTAATGTATCATTGGATCCTGGATCAGATAAACCAGAGTTCCGGAGTGCGTCACAGTAATTACGAATATGATTATAAAGGCATAATACCAGGATTAACAGCAAAAAGAGAAACCGTGAAAATAGATACCAATTCACCTATTTTTACGGATAGGCCAGATACAAATCTTTTACTTAAAAGCCATTACCAAAATTTTGATTAATAGAAATCAAAATGATTTACTGAATGCTGACCTGATCCTCCAGATACCCCTGTAACTTTTCAGCTATTTTTCTGTCATTGGACAAGTGAACAATTTTATTTTGTCCGACTATTTTACCCTCTTTTTTCATAAACGACTGAAATCCATTTTGCACAATACTTCTAATTCTTAAGGTTTGAAGCACTTTCCCCTCAATCAGGTCTTTATAGTAAGAGTTACGGGACTGCACTTTTCTATCAAGTTTTCGGGCAAATAGTGCCATATCCTTTGGCTTGATCTTAAACTCGATAAACCATTCATGAAAGGGCAGTTCATCTTTAAGGGGATTTACCTGTGGTGCCACTGTAAATTCCACGATTTTTACATTCATCTCTGTTGCCGTTTCGGAAATAGCTGATTCAACCTCTTCAGCTATCAAGTATTCTCTAAATGCTGAAATAAAATGGCCAATCCTTCCGGTTAATACTATTTTATGCGGATTCAGCGAAGTAAATTTTACCGTATCACCTATTAAATAACCCCAAAGTCCTGCATTGGAATTAATCACCAATGCATAATTAACATTCATTCTGACATCCTTAATAAAGCATCTGGAAGGATTTTCTTTCCCAATTTCATTCAGCTCAATAAATTCATAAAATATCCCTTCATTAAGCAGCAATAACAGATCATCATCTACACTGTCCTGGTATGCAAAAAACCCTTCAGATGCGGGATAAACCTCCAGTTTATCAACTTGCCTTCCTATCAACTGATCAAACAGATGTTTATAAGGAGCAAAGTTCACTCCTCCGGTAATCAGCAGGTTAAAGTTTGGAAAAATATCTTTAACCTGTTTTTTTCCAGATTTTTCAATAAGCTTTTTGAAATACATCTGCAACCATGAGGGAATGCCGCTGATTAATGTCATATTTTCATTGATCGTTTCATCAACAATAGCATCAATTTTTGTTTCCCAGTCATCAATGCTGTTTGTAGCAGCTGACGGCATGCGGTTTTTTCTTAAATAACCGGGAACAAAATGTGCTACAATGCCAGACAATCTTCCGGCCGGAATCCCAATTGTTAAATCCAGAACAGGGCTTCCCTGTATAAAGATCATTTTTCCGTTAATAAAATCCAGGTTACCGGTTTCATGAAAACAGGTTTACCCGGCCATAAAATATCAGATCCGCCGTTTATTATTTTTTCGATGTATTCCCTGATTTGTTCATAATCCCTTACAGATACATTTCGTTTAAAGTCCTCATAACCTTTGACTAACAAACAAAAACTTCCTGACCATATCGTAAAATCAATACGGATTTCACATTCCATGCTACAAAATCCGATAGTGAATTTGAAAGGTCAGAAATCCTCTTTTTGCATCATACCCTTGATTTTTTAACGGGCCGCGGTGCTTTTACGACCAGGATACGGGTGACTGCATTGGAGTTGTTGGAAAGGCAGTGCACAATGTCCTTCGGGCTTTCTACCAGGCAATCCTTTTCTACAGAAATGATTTCATCGCCCACCCTCACGTCAGTTGTTCCTTCGTTTTGAAATTAAAAGTTTTACAGACTCAATTAATTTGGCGCCCTCTTTTTCAAGATTGAAGGTAAAATCGGAAAACTGCCATTTCTTCACAAAAAGCCGCAGTGCTCCCATGATAAAAATAACGAGGTGGTCAGCATCAATGTCGTTTCTGATTTCACTTTTTTCCTGTCCTTCTTTCAAAATTGACTTCAGGGTTTGGTTGTTATACTCAATCACTTCCGAAATTTTGCTAATCAGCTTTTCTTCGTTCCTGAAAATTTCTTCGGAAAAAACCACCGATGCCAGCGAAGGCATTTCAGCAAATGATTTGAAATGTTTCTCAAAAAGCTGCTCAACTTTCTTAATAGCCGTTTGATCAGATTTCAATTCGGATTCAAATATTTCGCTGGTATTTTTTTTCAGAAGATCGAGAATTGCTGTCAAAATCTTAATTTTATTATCAAAATGCCGGTAAATGGCCGGTTCAGTAATGCCCAGCCTTTTCGACAGGTTTTTTATGGTCAGTCCCTGGATACCTTTTTCATTGATTAGCCCAAAAGCCGTTTCAATAATTTCCTGCTGTCGTTCTGTTGTCATTTTAATTGTTGTTGTTGTTGTTGTTGTTGTTTTTCTTTTACAGTAATTGAAATGACAACTAAAATATACAAAATGCCTGAAATAACATGTAGAATAACCATGAATTCATTTTGGCGTTCAATTCCGCTCAAATAAGTTATTGTCAATGCAACGGAAGTAAATACCAACATGCCGGCTATAAGCATTCTTAGTATATTCAATATTTTTTTCATAACTCAAAAACTTTTTTATTGCATAGTTAGTTAATAAATACTAACAATCAAAAATAAAGGCTTTTAAATGTTTTTAGATCAAATCCGGCAGGTTTCCGGCAGGGAAAAAATTGGACAAATGGCAAAGTCGGGTTAAGCGTTCTCATCCTTTATGCGCTTTCATTAATAAAGAACTTAAAACATTAGAAGCCCATTATGAGTCAAAATTGCTGATGGTCCCAAACATTGACAAAATAAAGATAAGCCGGGTCGTGGATATAATTAAGAAGAAGTGGATTTATTTGGCTTATTCGAAAAGAGGATAGAGGAACTGAAAAAATCACCACTGATCTGGCTAATATTTCCATATTTTTAGCGGTTTGTTGTTTTTTAAGGTTCAATTCCTAAGATTAATAATGGAACTGGTGGATTATTTCTTCCTTGTCTCATCACATTATAGACTTCCCCTTCAAAGTATGCTACTCCGGACGACATTTCACATTGCATTTTCTTTGTAGGTAATATTTCGATTCCCAGGTTTATTACACCACCAGAATAAAACAGCATATGCTTAACAAAAAGGTCATATGCCACAAATGAATTCTTACCAAATTGAACTTCAACCGCAAGTTTTTCTTTAACAAAGTCCGTTTGATTATAGCTATAAATTGCTCTTTTTCCCCATTGGCTATTAGGAATTGCTTTTGTTCCGCAGCTGACATTAGCACACTTTTCTCCATCAACTCACGATTGAGAGTTATGTAATAATTATATCTACTTTCCAACCAGCCTTTTTTTTCAAATTCCTTATCAAAAGCTTTATTCAAGTCGACCGGGCTAAAAAGTTTATTGCCAATTTTTCTTTTTTCTTTACTGACTTTTGTTCTAAAATCATTGGCATTGACGCTTTTGATGACATCCTTAATCTCTTGATATAATTTCTTATGATGAACAATCAAATATTCTTCACCATTTAAATGGGAATACTTTTGAGCAATTTTCATTATAGGTTTTTATTTAGCACCATTTATTCTGTTTGGTTCAAGTTGTAGTTGTCCCCATTCTTTAGGAAATTGAGAAACTTTCTCTTTCCCAGATGGTTTATGAATCGGTTTATTTATTGGTCTTATTTTTAAATTACCCTCATTAAAATCTTTAATTCTTTGTTTAGCAATTTTGCAATATTCTTTTTCTTTTTCAATCCCGATAGCATTTCGATTATTTTTCAATGAAGCAATTATAGTTGAACCGACACCGGAAAATGGATCCAGAATCCAACTATTTTTATTTGTCAAGGCAAGCACACAGCGTTCAACTAATTCAATCGGAAACTGGCATGGATGTTCCGTTTTTTCCGGGTGATTTGATTTTACATTTGGAATATTCCACATACAAGATTCCCAGTCCTGTAAAACTATTTCCCAAATGTCTGAAGGATTTTTACCTTTTGGATTTCCAGATAATTGTCCCTTTTTAGGTCCTTTAAAATGTCTTTTCCCGGGATATTTGGCAGGAATTCTGACATCGTCAAGATTAAAAATATAATTATCAGTTTTACTAAACCAAAGAATAGTTTCATCCCTGCCACTAAACCTATTAGATGCATGCAGTCCATGACCGAAATGCCAGATAATACGATTCCTAAGCCTTAACCCATGCTTTTTAAATATATGATAATAAAAAATATCTAGAGGAAATACTTCTCCTTTGTCAACGTAATTTCCAACTTGCCAACATAAATTTCCTTTGTCTGAAAGTGTTCTAACAAGCTCATCAATTATTCCTTCTTGTGTTTCTAAGTATTTTTCAATGCTTGTTTTTGTTTCATAAGATTTACCCACGTTGTATGGAGGCGAAGTAATAATGAGATCAAATTTTCCGGCGTCAATTGACTTAAGAGTTTTTAAACTATCTCCATTTAAAATTTGAAATTCATTGTCAGTACTTATATAATCAAATAAAGCTTCTTTTGCTTTCATCACGAAACAGATTTTATTGAAGCAAATATAACCATAATCAATAAGAGGAAATTATATTTTTTTTGTAAGTTATTAACGACATTAAGACTTCTTAAAAAACGATAAATTTTAGATGTAAAATTACACAGGTTTACCCCGTGAAATAAATTCAGGCAAAGCACTTTGTCAAATCAATCTCAAATATTAATTATTTAAAACCCGCATCACTATTTTTCATTTACCTTTTCTTTCTCATGGTTCAACTTTACTTTAATTCCTAAATTGTTGGCGTTTTGTTGTTTTTTATAGTCCTAAAATGTATTCGGCTTTGTCTTTTAGATATGGTACTTCAACTTTGTAATATCTATCATTGCCAGGATACAAAACGACTAAGAACATTCTGGAGATTTTCATATTATAATTCTTTTCTAATATGTACCTGTACAGACTTTGTTGAAGGCAATAACGATTGTAGCTGGTGTCGTCAATATCATTAAGTTGGCCAACGCCAACATTTCCCCAAGTATTATTTGTTATCGGTTCACCACTGTATGTATCAACAACCTTTTTACTTCTTTTCCAATCGTATATGTCATAGCCTGCACCATTTTTTGAAATTAAGTCGATAGTACCTGCAATATGATGTTCTTCATCAAAAACTCGACATTCACTTCTATATGGCTTGACATCTCTGTGGTCAGAAACGAATTGCTCGAAAAGGTGAAATTCCTCAGTCCTTTCATAATTTTCACTCAAATAATATTTCTCTATTTGTTCGTGCAGAAAAGTACCTTTATTAGCTGCTTCCATTCCACGTGAGTTCCACGTCTCAACTATTTCTTCTACTGATAAACCATATAGTGGATTGCTTGGGCTTAAAGAAGAAGCTTTACCATAGGAGTCAAATTCAGGAAAAAACTTAGAAATTACTGTACTTGCAGATGGGGCAGGAGTTTTGTCAATGGTATAGATATGAGGTTCTGGATAAAACTCAATTCTTTTATCTCTTGGATGCGAGTTAATTAAATTAAATCCATTTGAAGGTGTTTTATCAACAATGCCAATCAAAGTTGGCTTTACCAATTTTTCTTCATCATGTTCTTGTTCATTAAAGTCACGCTCAATTGTTTCTTTCTGCTCTTCAATTCTGATAAATTCGTGATCTAAATATTCTTCCCGATATTTTGCCTTTTCCCATTTCTGAGCCTGAACAGTGTCCCAAAATTTTTCATTATCTACTACAACGGAATTCGTTAATATTGAAGGCGTTCTAAATGTTGGAGAAACCGCTTTAATTACATCAGATATGAATCGTAAGCACTCATTTTCAAAAATATGTACTTGATACTCTGAAAATCTAATAACAATCCAACCCCTATCGACAAAATAGATGTCTCGCATAGTGTCATCACCTTTACAGTGGGTTGGTTGTCTTGTTATTCCGGCATACGGCTCATCAATTTCAATATTAATTCGGAGACTACTATTTTTTTTATCAATCATTGCAATATCAGGCTCAAAAGGTCTTGTTTCCTTCCCTGTATTTATTCTTAGTTCTCCTGAAACGATGAAATGATTGCCAAAAACTTCTTCAATCGCACTTTGAAATGCTTCTTCTTTGAATCCCCTGCGTTTAGTAGTACCAACTCTATATGACCTGACTACTGTATTTTGTTTGGGATATCGGAAAACTGGATAAGTATTTGTTTGCTCTTCTTTAAATGAAGTATAATTTACTTTAAGTATCTCATTTTTAGACTTCTCTGTCTCGACTTTCGCTTGTGGTAAGTCTTCCTTTCGTTTGGGTTTTTGTCGTGAAACTTCAATTTCAGGTTTAGGCTTTGGTTTTTCTTTTACTGGAGGTTGATATGTAGCAGTTGACTCTTTAACTTCTATTTGTGATTTTTTATCTTTTGGAATAGAAACGTATTCTTTCTGGTTCGTTTTGAAAGTTTTATCTGAACTTGATTTTCCTTTTTTAGATTTGTCGATTGATATTTGACTTGTTTTTGGTGTTTCAGCTTGGTTTCCCGAATTGTTGGTACTTGTCCATGGTCTGTCACTTTTCCTTCGTTTTCTTAAAAACATAATTATCAAACCTATTATGACTAATGTCAGCGCAATTCCTGTCCAAAATCTCAATGCAATGGGTGTAGATTCTTATATTCTATTATTATTTGGTAGATTTCTTCCATTCTGGTCGTTTTTTACAATTCTGACTAACGTCAAATTTTATTATTGATAATCAAGTGTTTATATTTTATTCAAATCTATCATTTTTATTTAAATTTCTATCCCCATTTTATTTTTTAGCTTGAGAAATTAATTGGTTATTCTAATGTGGGGAATGAACGCCAACGGTTTAGTGCAAGAATAGTAGCCGGTAGCGTATTACTTTTCAATCAAAATATACGAAAGCTTAAGCGGGCTAAAAGCCTTTAATTTACTACCTTCCAAGCTATTATTTTTGCACATTGTTACCGGTTTATTGTCTATTTTCATTCTTCGTCCTTATTTTCTATTAATTGTTTCAGCCTTTCTTTACTTGGTAATACTGTTTGATATTTGCTGGCAAAAATCTGTTGATTTTTTTCGGGTAAGGTGTATTCTACAACTGCTTCACTTTTATTTTGGCAAAGTATCAAACCAATAGTTAGATTTTCGTCATTAAGTTTTATTTCTCTGTCATAATAGTTTACATACATCTGCATTTGTCCAATGTCCTGATGTTTTAGCTCTCCAATTTTTAAATCAATCAAAACAAAACATTTCAAAATACGATTATAAAAAACCAAATCTATCCTGAAATGCTTTTCATCAAATGTTATTCTTTTCTGTCTTGCAACAAAAGTGAAGCCTGTCCCTAATTCAAGTAGGAAATGTTCAAGTTTATTTATTAATTTTTGTTCTAAATCACTTTCAGAATAAGAAGGATGTTCCGGCAATCCAATAAATTCTAAAACATAAGGATCTTTTATGGCATCTTTGGGTTTTTCTATAATTAAACCTTGCTCTGACAATTCAATGACTTTCTTTTTATCACGACTTAAAGCCAGTCTTGTATATAATGCACTGTCATACTGCCTTTGAAGTTCCCGCAGGCTCCAGTTATTTTTATAAGTTTCGATTTCGTAAAACCGACGTTCATTTTCATCCTTAATCCTCATTAATTTTAAATAATGTGACCAGCTTAAATTAAATTCGTCAGACACTGTCTGACCTTTTGAATAAATCAGGAAAAAGCTCCGCATTTGTTTAATATTTGTCGGAGAGAATCCTTTGCCAAATTCAGTCGAAAGTCTGTTTGAAAGTTCGTTGATTAGTTGTTGTCCATATTCTGCTCTATTTTTTCCTTTTTGTTCTTCTTCTACAATCATTCTCCCTATCTCAAAATAGGTCAAAACCATTGTTTTATTAATAGTTTGGACAACACTGCTTTGTGCCTGTTTTAATAACTTTGCAACTTTATAATATAGATTTTCAGAATTATGTCTGATTTCTTTCATTTGGAGTAAATTCTGTTACACAAATTTAATATTTTAGTTTTCAATACTACTTATTGGCAATGTCTCTTTTTAACAATAACCGGTAACGGTTACGTGTATGGTGTCGTTTGGCGATTCGAAGCACAAACCTGTCAAACCGCTACAAAGTTTATTAGATGTAACACCCTCGATATTAACACTATCCGCCAAATGCACTATAATCGAGTAGGAAGATAGGGATTATTTCCCTATCTCTCCTCTCCCTGTCAGCGTTTGCTGGCGGGGCGGGCTACTCGATTAGCCTTAGTTTTTTTCTTCTTCAGTCAATATAAGTTTCTTTTATAACCGATTTTAATTCCTGAATTTCAGAATCTTGTAGTTCTCCAAAAAATTTTATTATTCTTTGTCTGTCAATTGTCCTGATTTGGTCTAAAATAATCCAGCCGGTTTTGTTGTCATGTTTAACTTTTACCCTTGTCGGATATTTTTTGGAACTTGTTGTCATTGGAGCAATTACAACTGTCCGTAAATATTTATTCATCTCATTTGGAGAAATCACCACACAAGGTCTGGTTTTTTTGATTTCACTCCCAATTGTCGGGTCGAGATTGACTAAAATGATTTGATATTGTTTTATTTCCATTCTTCCAGATTTTCATCGTCAAACACATCGTCAATCAATAAATTGTCATCTCCATTTTTAGCCATTTTTTCAAAAGCTTTTTCCCAACCTTTTCTTGGTTTTGAAATTGGTTTTAATATAATCTGTCCTTTATCCATTATTAAATCAACACTGTCTTTGATGTTGTACCTGTCAAGCAGAGTTTTGCTCAGCCTAATCCCCTTTGAATTTCCGATTTTTATAACTGAAATTTCCATAATTGAATTTTTAAATTTGTAATTACAAAGTTACAACATTTTGTCGAATTTCAAAATTAAGGCTAACGGTTGGTACATGTTGCGGAGCGGATTTCGGAGCGCGTTCCTGTCCGAAGGACACGGAAATGCGAAACGAGAATCTGCAGTTGGCGTACCACCAAGCCCCGCCCTGCACTATGTACTTTGTTGTGTACAGTTTTTTATTCTTCAAATTTCTTTTTTAGCAACTCAATTACAGATTCTAATAACTTAATTAGTGGTTCAACAATTAATCTTTGATATTCTTGAAAGTCTTTGTAACCGTGAACAATATTACAACGAACATTATAAATTGCACTTAGTACTGCCTTGCATTTCACTTCAGGCGTAAGGCTTTTAAGGTTCTCAAGAAGTTGCATGTCTGTTTCTTCACTTGGCTCTCCATCAGCCAAGTTTATGTGAAATATTTTATTTTCAATTAGCATGCATAAATCATCAATTTCTTTTTGATTCTTATTGAAACTGTTGATTAATGAATCTACGCTTAAAAATTCTTGTACGATGGTTGTTGCTTTCTCAAAATCAGAATATCGACTTTTAGTAAGTTTTTTATCCTCTTTAAATTGATAAAAAGCCTCGTTGTAATACCTGTTGAAAATTGTAAATAACGTTGTGAATTTATCATACAATTCTTTTAACTGGTCATTATCATTTTTGATTTGTGATAATTTTAATTCCCAATTTTCAATAAACTCTTTTGTTACAGGTCTCATTTGGTATTTATTTTTTGCTGTTTATCAATTCTGCTTTATCAAGTATTTTAAGTAGCGCACTAGCAAAACCAAGCCATTCAATCGTTTCTTGTCTTGTTTCTGGTTTTATTACTTTATGAGCATGACTGTTTCTAATTGCCATTACTGCTCCACTGAACATCCACATATAACCTTGTTGTTCATCAATATTTTCTGAAATTTTAAGTATTGGATTTTTAGGAGAAAAGACAGTTTGCATTAGTGGAGTCCCATCCAAATCAAATCTACCCGATTTTGTTTTTACTACATCAACAAGCTCAATAAACGTATCTAAAATTGCATTGCGATAGTGTCCATCATTAAAAAGTTTTCCAGCTACTTTCTCAACTATAGGATGAAATGATACACTTTCAGATGTTTCATCTAAAGTTGTTGTTGATTCTTTTAAATTTAACAACAAGGTCAACAAATGACTTCTGATACTATCTAATATTGGAATAACTGAAGAACCATGAAATGAAAAGTAATGTACTTTAACCTTAAAGTGTTTATTTATAATACTGTTTAATTGAGGGTCATTAATTTGATAAAATTTATTGTCTTTAAAATTTTCTAGCTCGGTTACGGTATTCCGCAATTTTAAAAAATTAATAAAAGACAAATCTGGGTCTTCAATTATTAGAGGGCGATTATAATAGTCAAAAAATTGTCCAGGGACTTGTCGATATTCTGGCACCTCGGTTGAATCTTTTGTGGCTTTATTGTCTCCGTAATATCCATTGTATTCGAGTAGCAACCATTGCTTTAATTCATCGTTTCCTATCTCAGTTGCAAAATGTATTAATTCTGGCATTATTTTACTCAACTTCTCGTCTTTTACCAATTCAAGGATTTTATTAAAGTCTTTTGCCATTTTAATTTGCTATTCTTTGGTTAGTATCGTTTGCTTTTTAAAATTGTACACAACGTTTGGCAATAAGAAACGTAGGGCATTTCGAAGCTCCTATCTATCAAGTTACCGAGTTGTTTATTAAATGTTATGTCGTTCAAGTTTATCACTTT
>CAZTAL010000036.1:0-8684 GCA_964611525.1 uncultured Prolixibacteraceae bacterium | reverse complement strand
GGACGCAAGGAATTTGACATTTAATGGTGAATTTGATGTTGCAATAATGATATGCGAAGGCGGATTTCCTTTAATGGAAACAGATGAGATGAATTATGAAATATTGAAAAGCGTAACTAAATCATTAAAAGGACATTGTAAGTTTATATTCACTACTTTAAATGGATTATTTCCGTTATATCATTCGGTTGAGGAGTTTTGTGATTCAACAACAGGGGAAGGAAATGCAACATACAGGGGTAATACTTTTGATTTAATGACTTTCAGGGACCATAATATAACCGAATTTGAAGATGATTTTGGGAATAAAAAGACTCTTAAAAGTAACGAAAGATATTATGTTCCCAGTGAAATAATGTGGTTGTTGAAATCACTTGGCTATATAAAAATTGACATATTCGGAGCAAAACTCGGAGCATTTTCCAGAGATGATAAATTAACAACAGAAGATTTCGAGATGCTTGTAATGGCTGAAAAATGATAATGAATTTCAGCCGTTAAATAATAATTTCATGATCCTGGCATTTGACACATATTATTTTGATAATAAGGCAAAAACTGTATGTTTAGAATTTGAAACATGGACTTCCAAAGAATATTTCAGGTTATACTCTGAAATAACTGATAATATTGAAGAATATATTTCAGGAGAATTTTACAAAAGAGAATTGCCTTTGATTCTGAGTTTATATGAACAAGTTGAAGCTAAGAATATTGAAGCAATAATTGTAGATGGATTCGTTTATTTGGACGATAATAAAAAGTTAGGGCTTGGAGGATATTTATATAAAGCATTAGGTGAAAAAATCCCTGTAATCGGCGTTGCTAAAACTAATTATGTAAAAATCAATAAACTTAAAAAGATCTTATTAAGAGGCAAGAGTATTAACCCTCTTTATATAACTTCCGCTGGTATCAAAACCGGAAGGGCAACGGAATTAATTAAAAAGATGACTGGTAATTATCGAATACCGGCAATTCTGAAATATTTAGATACTTTAACAAAAAAAGAGTGCTGGAATAAGACTTGATCTATTCAATACAAGTCGTTTCGAACCCCATGATTTCCCCGAGCTGCTTTAGTTGCTCAGTATAATCTCCATAAACCAGTGACAGATGATGACCGGTGTTCGACTGTTCCTTATAAAATTCGGCAGCATCGGGAAGTTTAATTTCCACGGTAGTGGTAGCGCAGGAATATTCACTGTGGGGGCCACAACCTATAATTATTCCTCAGGAAACTACCAATCTTGTTCTTGCCGGATTAAAGCGGGTTAAAGTAACTTTTTCTCCCTTATCCTGTGAAAAATCATACTGAATAACTGTTCCCCAGCCGGGTTCGGTAAAATGTTGAAGCTCATAAGTTATATCAGGATTATCCAATCCTTTCATTTTTAATCCGGGTACGGCATGATGAATGGTTACAATATTTTTTCCCTTGTCAAATATAGGGTTTCCCATGTAAACATATACAGGTTATCCCAGTCCATAAGGTTCAATCATTGAACTGTTCGGTTTAAAATGAAATTGTACATTTTGTATATCTGAACCTATTGTTTTAATCTCATCCAGGTCTCCTTGTCCCATACCGGCCATATTCATTGAAGAAAGATAAAGAATTTCTTTCGGATCAAAACCCATAAGTTTTGTAGCGAAAGTGTCAAGAGCTAATGGGTCAAGACTTGCAAGGGCAAGGCGGGTATCGACAGGAGTTCCTCTGACAGGGCCATTTCCCTCCATAGACTCAAATGCGTCGATTACACCGAGATCGGGATATATTTCCCTTGCCAAGCTGAACATATTATAATGCAAAATAGTGTTTTTGCTTCTGAATTTGGTGAGATGCATGTGGGGTTTGTCGTTATGCTTATAATCATTATAGGGTGCACCCAGAAGAATATTCTTCAGAGAAAGGGTTACAAGGGCGCGATCATGAGTTTTCATTTTGGCTGCCGAGATAATATACAGATCTTTTTCCATAAAAGTAGAGATGATGCGTATAGGGTAGGGTGTATTGTCAGGGCCAAGTACATAGCGATATACAAATGAATGTTCATTCAGGTCGGCAAGCTGAATTCCATATTCTTTTTCCAGAGGGAGATAGCCGTAATTCTTAAAGCCATCCATTGTGCCTGCCCTGCTTGCTGTTGATTCCCCGACAATAATAGGTCCTTTCCAGCGGGGCTTCAGGAAATCAAGTATGCCGCGAACAGCGTCAACATGAGTAGCACACAAAGGTACACTGGTTGATACGAAATTCGGTTTGACCAAAATACGTTTTTTCCCTTCCAATGAGGCCATAATATCTTCTTCGATATTTTTTAATGCAGCATATGTGTTATCCCTGCAATCATTGCCTTTTATTACACTTACAAAAGAAGGAACGGTTTTCTTATCAGGGAGCTGTTTGGCATTCTGACCCGACAGCAGTAAGTTTGAAGTGCCGGTCCGGAGGGTATCAAATCCTGAAAATAAGCAGGCTATAGTACCAAAACCTAACTGTTTGATCACACTTCTGCGATTTATTATAATATTTTTGTTACTCATTATAATTGATTTAATTATACTGCAATTTATAAATATTTATACTAAAAGACGATTTTCTTCAAGAACTAATTTATTGAAAAATGATGTTCTTGGAGAAAAATATAAATATGTTGGTCTGTCAAGTTGAGAGTCCTGAATAGATTTTTATTTCAGACTTTCGGGCATTAGTTTACTATTTATAAATGTCCCTCCTGTGAAAAGTATAACACAGCCAGGGGACTATAAAAAGAGGTATTTAATTTTTACACAATTAAAATTCATAATTATACTGTCATTCATTTGAAAATTATTAAATTTAGCAGAGAAAGTCAAGTTATGTATTATTTAGCTAATTATGAACGATAGTTTACTAAAGATGTTTTTTGTATATGACTGGTTAAATCTTTGTAAATTATTCATTTATAATGGTTGAGTTAGTTCATTTCGTTGGAGTGTAATGATTTTTTAATAACCAATAAAAATAAATAAAATGAAACGTAAAAATTTTTTAGTAAGCATGGGCGGTTTAGCAGGAGGCTTAACTGCTTATCCTCTTTTTTCATTTAAGCGGCCCGATTCCGCTAGTCAGTCATTACTGAATAATGACTTCGTCAACCAACCTTCTTCACGCTCTGAGATCATGAAGCGTATCGGCATACCTTTAAAAATTCAGCCTGTATTTTTATATGACCTGCCTATACGAAGGGAGGCTGTTTCTTACAGACCATGGGGAGGTATTATTGAGCAGGAAGATGTGGATAAGGAGGTGAAACGTATACAGGACGAGTTGAAAAAATTGGAGTCTCATGCTGACTTTTCAGTTTCGTTAAATCCTCTTTTGGAAGTAAACAGCGATGAGAAGGCACGGGTTGCTTGTGAGTCCGATTCGGATGTAATTTTGTTATATGCAGCAGGAAACGGGCGCAGCAGAATAAATATGATGACTAATTCAGGAAAAGATGTTATTATGTTTTTACGGCATCAGTCAGGGCCAGTTTATTTATGGTATGAAATTGTTCATCCGCGATTGCTGCGTAAGGAATCCGACGAGTATGTATATCCTAATTTTGACATTGAAGATGTGGTGGTTGATGATTACAATTTAGTCCTTGTCCGTTTAAGGGCTTTATATGGTCTGAAAAATATTCGGAATACAACAATTTTAGCTATAAATGGCGTTGGAGGTTGGGGAGGTCTTACTGATAATGCAAAGAAAGCTATTAATGAAATATGGCATTTAAAGACCCCTACGGCAGAAATGACTGAACTGACATCTTTGGTAGAAAAAAAGCTTAATGACAGCTCTGAAATGAAGAGAGCGGAAGATGACATGAAAGAATATCTTTCTGATAAATATATTCTTTCTGTTAATGCAAAGAGAGAATACATTTTGAATGGATTTATCCTTTATCATGCTTTAAAAGATATGATGAAGAAATATGATGCAGAAGGAGTTACTATTCGGGGATGTATGGGTATAGGCCCTCATGTAAAGACAACGGCCTGTCTTCCGTTTAGTCTTATTAATGATGAGGGGCTGATGGCTTTTTGCGAGTCTGATTTTGTTGTGATACCAAGTGGCATCTTGATGCGTTATATATCGGGTAAGCCATCATTTTTAAATGATCCGACCCTTCCGCATCACGGTATTACAACCTGCGCTCACTGCACCGCCCCACGGAGGATGGATGGTACAAACCTTGAGCCGGCTCATGTTTATACTCATTTTGAGTCAGACTACGGATCAACACCTAAAGTGGAATTTCATAAGGGGCAGGTAATCACTAATATCATTCCCGATTTTAATTCAAAAAAATGGGTTGGATTCAGAGGTGTTATAACAGATCATCCTTTTTATAAAATTTGCCGCTCTCAATTCGATTGTACCATCGAAGGAGACTGGAAGAAATTATTAAAAGATATGAGAGGATTTCATTGGATGACCTGCTATGGGGATTATTTGCAGGAAATAGCTTATGCCACCAAAAAGGCAGGTATTGAATTTGAGAATATATCTGAACAAGTTTAATATTTTTCGATGCCAATTTTTTCGGCCTTCAACATTTCTAAGGTGAAAAATTGACTTGAATATGGTTTTATATGTATTATTAGTTATTTATATTTCCTTGCCTGTTTCTCTACGTTTTTAAAAACTCTTAAAAAATTGGCCCCCCAGACTTTTTTTATTTGTTCAACGGTGTAGCCCCGTTTGATCATTTCTTTGGTAATATTGGGGAACTGGCTGACATCCCGGCAATCGGCAAGACCACCGCCACCGTCAAAGTCACTGCCAATTCCTATATAATCGATACCCACAAGTTTTTTAACATAGTCTATATGATCTACCATATCAGCTACAGTTGGCAATTGTTCGGGATATTGATTATCTGTTTCACTCCAAAGTTGATTGAATTTTTTTTTCTCCTCATCATTCATGGATTTATAGGTTGTATTATAAATTTTCCGGAGTTCCTGCATCTTTTTGTAACGTACAGTGGTAGTGTCGGGATCCTTGATATAATTATCGAGCATGCAGATCTGGATCACTCCTCCTTTTTCTGCCAGCATTTTGATCATTTTATCACTCATGTTACGGGGATGATGTGCGATTGCCCGCACGCTGGAATGAGAGGCTATGACGGGTGCATTGCTTAATTTTATGACATCAAAAAATGATTCGTCTGAAATATGAGAAACATCAATAATAATTCCCAGTTTGTTCATTTCTTTTACCACTTCTTCGCCAAATTTACTGAGACCGTTATGCTCGGGGCCATCGGGATCTGTCGATGAATCACATATATCATTGTTGTATGAGTGGCAAAGAGTAATGTAACGTACTCCCCGGTCATAAAATTCTTTGACTCTATTAATAGATGTGCCAATCGGGAAACCGTTTTCCATACCTATATATATAGCCCGCATGCCTTTAGCGGCAACACGTTTTGCATCACTGGCAGCTGTAGCTATCACGGCAAGATCATTGTAATTATTGCAGGCTTGGTAGGTGGCATCAATCATCTTATGAGCCATATTATAAGCATTAGTAATATTTTCCGGTGTCCTTGGTTTTTGTCCTGTAAAAGCTGCAAAAAATATTGCATCAAGTCCTCCCTCTTTCATCCTTACGAAATCCACCCTGCTTTCAGGAGGTTCATTCCGTTTACCCATATCAAATCCGTTTCTCACTATAGCCATTGGTGTGTCACAGTGAGTATCAATAGTCAAAATCCTTTCATGAATTTCCCCTGCATTCTTTTCCGGTTTTACTGCATTAACGAAATTTACAGTAAAAAATATTACCGTAAATGAAAATAAATATCGTTTTATAAACATTTGTCTGATTCTTTACTTCATTAAAGTGCAATATTAATTAAAAGATTTGTTTTTTTTAAGATAGAAATAATGAATTTTTGTTGCTAACGGATTATAACATAAGAACAAATGTTCTATTTAAATTGACATGTTATTTATTATTTAAAAATAATTCAAAAAAAATTTGATTTAAAATTATGCTGGTATGCATTGATTACACGGTTTTTCAATTTTTTAATTATCTTATTTATAGATGATTATATGATTTTAAATACATTGATATGTTATGAAAGTATATTAGAACTACCGGATATGTTTTTAATCCAATCAGACTTATAATATGTAAGATTTATTTAAATTTGACAATTAATTTTTTGAAATCCGATTTAAAAAATATTTTATGCATAAAAAAGTTACAATTACTCTTGAGCCTCTCGGTGAAAAAATTATTGTTAATCAGGGTACTCCTTTAACTGATGTGTTGCATGAATACGGAGTAGAATTTCCCTGTGGCGGAAGAGGTACTTGCGGGCGTTGTAAAGTCAGGCTTGTTAAGGGAGATATGAAACCTGATGCTTTTCATCTGGAAAAGCTAAAAAAATTGGGTCTTGGGCGCGACTGGCGACTGGCTTGTTTATGTAAAGCCGATTCGGATATCACCTTAGAGATTTCTGAATTTGAAAGCATAATTCTTGCTGATAATTCAAAGTTTGATTTTAAGCCAAGGAAGGATTTTGGCATAGCCGTTGACCTCGGCACTACAACGGTTGTAATACAGCTTGTTAATCTTGCTAACGGACATATTGTCGATTCCGTGCCCTTTGTGAATCCTCAGGGAAGATATGGTGCTGATATAATTTCACGAATACAAGCTTGTTTAGATGGCGAACAGGAAGAAATGCAGCAACTTATTCATGAAAAAATCGGGATGGTAATTGCAGACATACTGAGTAAACATTCTGTTGATGTAAGAAAAGTGATTTTAGTAGGTAATACTGCTATGCATCATATTTTTTCGGGATTGGATGTCAGGCCACTTTCCTATTATCCTTTTGAATCGCCTGATTTGGGTATTCAGCGATTTACACCTGCTGATCTTAATTGGCCTTTAAAGGAAAATACAGATATTAGTTTTTATCCCTCAATAGGCAGCTTCGTGGGTAGCGATATTCTTGCAGGTATTATAGCAACAAAGATGTCAGAGAGCGAAAAATTTATTGTTCTGATAGACTTAGGCACTAATGGAGAGATCGTTATCGGAAACAAGGAAAAAATTGTTTGTGCCTCAACAGCTGCCGGTCCGGCATTTGAAGGGTCAAACATAAGTCATGGAATGAGGGCAACGACAGGAGCTATTTCGTCAGTTTCATTAGATAATGACAAATTCAATTGTCATGTTATAGGCAATGTGAAAGCCAAAGGAATTTGTGGCAGTGGATTGATAGATATTGTTGCCTTGCTGCTTAAGCAGGAGAAAATCGGTATGTTTGGTGAAATAAATTCAGGTATGGAACAAATTAAACTAATGTCTAGAGTTTATCTTACCCAAAAGGATATTCGTGAATTTCAGCTGGCTAAAGCAGCCCTCGCCTCAGGAATGCAAATATTGCTTAATAGATTGGGTATTTCTTTTTCTGAAGTTGATAAGGTTTATATCGCCGGCGGTTTTGGTAATTTTTTAAATATTGAGAATGTTATCTATACTGGATTAATTGAAACAACAGAAGATAAGATAATTAAATTTGGGAATACTGCCCTTATCGGTGCTAAGATATTCTTATTTGAGGAAGAGGATTTTAGTAATAAGATACTGAAAAAGACAGAACATATAAATCTTGAGGGTGATCCTGCTTTTCAAGATATATATATAGAAAAAATGATGCTGAGTTGAGAGAAAGGCTTATTTAGTTAGCTCTTTTGTTGACAATAGTCCGCAAGCCGCATTAATGTCCTCGCCTCGTGAAGCGCGGATAGTAGCAAGTATACCTTTGTTGTTAAGCCGTTCCTTAAAATTTTGAATAGTGTCCTCTCCCGGACTTTTAAATAGTGTTCCGGGCAATTTATGAAACCGTATAAGGTTGACACGGCATGTTAGTCCCTCCAGCAAACGCGTCAGCTCATTGATATGTTTATTTGAATCGTTCAGTCCTTCGAATAAAATATATTCAAAGGATAGGCGGCGTTGGCCCCTGAATTCATACCGTTTTAATACAGCAATTATTTTTTTAATAGGAAAAGCAGCTTCAGCAGGTATAAGTTTTTTGCGTTCTTCGGGAAATGGTGAGTGCAGACTGACAGCAAGGTGTGCCTCGCTTTTCTCCAAAAACGTAATCATTGCCGGAAGAATGCCAATTGTAGAGACAGTGATACGGCGGGGACTCATAGCAAGACCCCAGTTAGCAGTGAATATTTCAAGACTCTTCAGTACTTCATTAAGGTTATCAAATGGCTCGCCCATGCCCATGTAAACTATATTGGATATCTCCCCTGACTCAGGAATACTTTTTACCTGATTGATAATTTCGCCGGCTGTGAGCTGACCCTGGAAACCTTGCCTGGCAGTCATACAAAACGAGCAACCCATTTTGCAACCTGCTTGTGAACTTACACAGACCGTTTTACGGTTTCGTTCCGGTATCATAGCTGTTTCAATATAATTCCGGTTAACTGTTTTGAAAAGATATTTTTTTGTGCCGTCTTTGCTTCCCTGCATTTTTAAAGGTGGAGATATACCAATATCATATTTTTCCGCCAGGGAATTTCTGGTTTTTTTTGAAAGATTGGTCATATCGTCAAATGCGACTATATTTTTTTTATATAACCAGTCCGATATTTGTTTTGCA
>CAZTAL010000035.1:0-38657 GCA_964611525.1 uncultured Prolixibacteraceae bacterium | reverse complement strand
CATTAAGATAAGCTATAATATCTTCCTTAATTTTCAACTCTCTAATTTACAGTGAGCGGGAAACGGGGTTCGAACCCGCGACCCTCAGCTTGGGAAGCTGATGCTCTACCTCTGAGCTACTCCCGCTTTTTCTATTATACCTTAAACTTTAGGCAACTGCCATTTATCCCGGTAGGTTAAGGTTCTGAGGTTATCCGCTTCTTCTTCAATGAATTTCTTATTCTGATCGTCCCAGTGTATCCTGTTACCTGTCCGGTAAGCAATATTTCCCATTTCAGAAACTATTGCAGTTTTTGCTCCAACCTCAACAGAAGCATTCGGAGTTCCTCCTTCACGCACGCATTTCAGGAAATTCTGAACGTGTTCATCTAATCCGTCTCCGTAATTATTTTGCTTTTTACCTTCAAAGAAAGGCCCTTTCTTTTCGTCACTCCTGTCGGGCATCGTTTCCCATCCACCCCTGTCAACGACTAATGTTCCTTTCTGTCCAACAAATGCAACCCCGTGTCCCCTGCCGTAAGGACCAATTCCGGGATTAAGCCCGCATTCCCATACCATAGAATGATTAGGATAATTATATAAAGCCTGTTGTATATCTGGCGTCTCAATGGCACCTTCCTTATGATAGAAAATGCCTCCGCCCGGAGAAATTGAATCAGGCATCCCTGCATCCATGGCATAAAGCGCAAAATCAAGAAGGTGAACACCCCAGTCGGTCATTGCTCCTCCTGCATAATCCCACCACCAACGGAAATTATAATGGAACCGGTTGGGATTGAAAGGTCTTTCAGGTGCGGGACCTAACCACATATCATAATCTACATATGAAGGGGCCTCCGTATCTTCCTTGACTGGATATGGCTCGTCGTATCCCTTATATATCCATGCTTTTACCAGGTGAATATCACCCAGTTGACCTGATTTAACAATATCAGATGCTTCAAACCAGTGCTTTGAACTGCGTTGCCACATTCCTACCTGCACAACAAGATCAGGATGCTGTTGAGCTGCATTTACCATGGCATTACACTCTTCAATGCTATGTCCCATCGGTTTTTCAACATAAACATGCTTACCGGCTTCCAGAGCCATCATCATCATTATAGCATGCCAGTGGTCAGGTGTACCGATAATAACCGCATCAATATCGGGATTGCCAAGTATTTCCCTGAAATCTTTGACCGTCTGAGGCTTTGTACCAACTTCTTTTTCTACGTCGGATGCCCTCTGCTCCAATATATTGGAATCGATATCACATAATGCCAGACATTCTACATTATCTTGTTTTAAAAAAGTGCGAAGATTACTAAATCCCATAGAACGACAGCCAATCAGGCCAACATTAACCTTCTCAGCCGGAGATGAACAAGCGTTAATAATTGTAGGCATAGTGCCGATAGCAGCCGCAGCTACTGCAGAGGTCTTGATAAATTTTCTTCTGTCTGAATTCATTTTAATATTTTTTTGGATAGTTATTTTTTATTCATGAGAACAAAGATAGTTTTTATAATGTGAATTTAATAGTAATAATGCAACCTTCATATATTTATCATACAATAATTTTTTCTAATAATTTCATTTTTAGATAATTAAATATTTTTTATTATCATAATAAAGTAATATTGTAATGAATAATCGCTGACTAATTTATAATTGTGCCCATACCTATTAGTATATTTTATCACTAAATATCAAAAACAATTAATGTGGGGTAAGATATCTAAAGTTTTATAGTCATATGTTCTCTGATACTTATAACTTTTCCCTGTCTTTTCACTTTTCGATGAAGGCTCATTATTATGCTCATATAATCTCTTTCAGTTTCCATGGATCACGCTCTTCCCTGCTTCGCATCTTATTAGCCGCATCATCATTAATGAATTCTTCTTTCGCGGGATCCCAATGTAATTTCCTTTTGAGCGTCATGGCAATGTGTCCCATGTGCGCTATGGTTGCTGTCCGGTGCATATCCTCTGCAGGATGATATGGTTTTTTCCGTTTTTTGACACATTCTATAAAATTATCCTGCTCGGTTTCGGCCGTATAAAGATGAATTTCATCCTTCTCCAGGTTTAGTTCCAATAATCCCTGATCGCTTGCCTGCAAAGGTTGATTCCAGCCTTTTACCAATAGCCATCCGTTTGTTCCTTCTATATAAATCTCAGCATAATCGCCATGAACATCCAATTCCAAACCGTTTTCATATCGGTATGTGAGTTTATATTTATCGAATGTATCATAGTAACCTTTCTGTGGCATAGAACCTTCCCCTTCAACTTCAACAGGACCCCATTTTTCTGTTCCGTTACACCACTGGGCGGTATCTATCAGATGGGCTCCCCAATCGGCAATGCTACCAATTGAATAATCGCTACACCAACGAAAATTAAAATGTGTTTTTCCCGGTGAATAAGGGGAATAGGGAGCAGGACCTAACCACATTTCCCAGTTGAAATCTTTTGGTACAGGCTGTATAGAAATGTCCTTTGTAACACGATAGGAATGTGCTCCCGGTAATCCGACACGCATTTTTTCGATCTTGCCGATATGACCGTTACGGACAAGTTGTGCCATCCTGTAATATGGGGGAAGGGAACGGTCTTCAAGACTGGTCTGGAAAATCCTGTCTGTTTTATTGAGTGTATCTACAAGCTTGCATCCGAGATCTATAGTCCAGGTAGGCTTTTCACAGCAGACATCTTTTCCTGACTGTAAGGCCATTATTGCCTGGTGGACATGCCAGTGGTCGGGAGTGGAGATCTGAACGGCATCAATATCCTTCCTGTCCAGCAAATCCCTGAAATCTGAAAATGTTTTGCATCCCCCGCCACCTTCTGCTTCATTGACAACCGATCTTGCTTTCATCATGCGGTTTTGATCAACGTCACAAACAGCTATAATCCTGCATTCGGGTATTTTAAGGTATCGTTTCATATTCCATAATACTCCATGTTCTCCTGTACCGATCATTCCGAGTGTGATCCTGTCGTTCGCTCCTTTTGCACACGATGGAATTATGGTTGGCAAAACAACTGCCCCGGCGGCGGTAAATAAGGAGTTCCTTAGAAACGTCCTTCTGTTGGTCATATCCGACATAATTTTACTTATTAAGTTGAGTGATATATTTTTTCCAGGCTGCCATCGACTCTTTTAAAAAATCTTCCGGCAGTCCACTGATGTTATAACATTGTAATCCGATAGGATAATGATATCCCTGCTCTTTTAAAATTCCGAGCAGCTTGAGAACGTCGTAATCGCCTCTACCCAGTGGCTGAATGAGACGCTCCCATCCCATATTATGCGTATCGCCGTTATCTGCACCGTTTATTGAAACAAGAAAAAGATATGGCATTGCATTTTTGATTTTCCTCTCCAGTCTACCTACCTCGTCTTTTTTCAAAAAATGACATAAATTGAATACCGTGCCAACATTTGACATGTCGATCTTCTTAGCGAGTCTTACTCCGTCATCCACTTTTTCCACCCAGAAGTTTGAATGTGGATAAAAGGCTATCCTGACTCCATGCCGACTCGCATAATCCGCCAGTTCGCTAATAATTTCAATACACTTTTTATCGCCTTCCGGATCAGAAGGCTGATATTTTTCGCTGTGTACATGCACCCATAAATGCAACCCCGTATTCCTTAATCTTTTAATGCAATCTTTTAACCTTTTATCATAAGGTTGCTCCTTTTCCAAATCGATCTTAATATAAATTGTAAATAGCTTAAGGTCATGCTTATCAAGTGCAGTGATCATTTCATCCATCCTGTCTAGACCGTTCACCTCCATTCCTTCGAAACCAACTTCCTTAACAAGTTCCGCCCAATATTCAGCAGAATCAGAACTGGCATTCCATAATCCGTCTTCAAAAACAAAGAAAGGGGGATTGAATTCCTGTGAATATGAGTTAAACTGATTCAGCAAGAAAATAACTGTAAAAAAAAATCTTATGAGATACATAGACTGATTTTAAATGAATAATTGATAATTACTACTAATCACAATCTGCCCATTAAGTCCGCTGAACAGATTATGCTTGCCCTCTAAATGATCATTTCCGAATAATATATTCACATTTGCAGGACCGTAAGCGAACTTTCTATTCCAGACTCTTGAATTATTGACAAACATTAATTAGTTGCTTTTTCATGAGAAACCAAAATATAAAAACACATTTGTATCAAAATTACTTTCAACTATTTAAATAATATTTCAGAGCCTAATACATTACCACAAAGTTGCATTATAAAATAAGCTTTTCAAAATTATTAAATTCTGATTACAAGTCAAGTAATTATAACTAATTCCTTTATTATCTAAAAATCTAAAATGAAACGAGCATGAATTTTTTTTAATCAAAAAATTTATCTCATTATTAATAATCTTCAAAGATATGAAATAGAACTCGTCATAGAAACGTTTTCCATTTATATACAACAATGCATAACCCGTTTCGCCGTAGCTATGGCTACGATTTCAAAATTCTTTATTGCGATTCACAATATTTAAAACCATACTGGACAAATATTTATCCTTGAATGAATGGTCAGTCAAAATTAACAATTATTTAACGAAAAAAATTTTGATCGACATTCCAATTAAATTATATTTGACTAAACATTCAATCAAAAATTTCAAAATCATGCCTCGAAGTCAGGAACAATTTAACAACATAAGGAAACAAAGGAAACAATTAATAATGGATACTGCGCTGGAGTTGTTCGCAGAAAAAGGATTTCACGCTACTTCTATGAACCAGATTGCCGGTAAAGCCAATATCTCAAAGGGCCTTGCCTATAACTATTTTAAAGGCAAACAGGAAATTTTAGATGAAATCATAAAAAAAGGAATTGATTCGATATATACCAACTTTGATTTAAATCAGGATGGTGTCCTGACCGAAGAAGAGTTTAAATATTTTATAAGGAAAAGTTTCCGGGTGGTTCATGAAAACCCTCGTTTCTGGAAACTTTTTTCAATCCTTATGATGCAATCCGGTCTTGCCGAATCAGTTCAGAAACAGTACGGTGAAACTTCCCAGTCAATCATGAGGATTTTACAACAATTTATAGCGTCAAAAGGCAGCAAAGACCCTGAATCCGATTCCATTATTATTAGTTCAATGCTAAAAGGGGCTATTCTGCTTATTATTACGGTACCGGATTATGTATCGATAGAAAAACTGGAAGATAAAATTACAGAAGCCTGCTTAAGGTTGATTGACAACAAAAATTGAAACTGAAGAAAAGCAATAGATAATATTAATATGTAATGAGCTATACCGCTTGCGATAGGGATAAAAAAAACGAATATGAATTTCTTTAATCAGAATTTTTCTCTTAAGATAAAAAAAATTAACCAGATGGAAACAATATCATTTATCATAACTTTTTGTTTAATATCCATGATATCCTGGGGTCAAAATATCGACGAAATAATTCGCAGAGCCGATGAGAAATTCAGGGGAGAATCCAGTAAAAGCAAATTGACCATGATCATTGAACGTCCCACCTGGTCACGGGAAATATCCATGAAGAGCTGGACTCTTGGAAACGAATATTCCATGATTTATATCACGACACCGGCGAAAGAAGAAGGACAAGTATTTCTTAAAAGGGAAAATCAAATGTGGAACTGGGTACCAACTATCGAACGGATGATCAAGATTCCCCCCTCGATGATGATGCAGTCATGGATGGGTTCCGATTTCACCAATGACGACCTGGTTAATGCCTCCTCATTGGTTGAGGACTATAACAATGAGCTTCTTGGCGAAGATACTATACGCAGCTTCGATTGCTATAAGATCAAGCTGATCCCAAAAACAGACGCTCCTGTCGTATGGGGCAAAATCATTATGTGGGTCTCAAAAGAAAAATATCACTGGTTACGGGGAGAATATTATGATGAAGAAGGAAATCTTGTAAATACCGAGATAATGAAGGATATTAAAAAAATGGACGATCGAGAGATACCTACAAGACTCGAAATGCTTCCTGCTGATGAGAAGGGGCACAAAACCGTCCTTGTTTTTGAGAAAATAGATTTTAACATCAATATAACTGAATCATTTTTTTCACAGCAAAATATGAGGAGGGTCAGATGAAGACAAATATTAAACTGGCATGGAGGAATCTCTGGAGAAACAGGCGGCGCACGATAATTACATTATCTTCAATAGTTTTCAGTGTTTTGCTTGCTTCATGGATGAGATCTATGCAGGAAGGTTCCTATGCAAGCATGATAGATAACGTGGTTCAGTATTATTCAGGTTATCTACAAATCCAGGATACTGCATATTGGGAAGAACAAACACTTGAGAATACCATGGAAGTTCCACCTGAGCTTATAAAAAAAATTCAGAATATTGATGATGTGAATCTTGTCTCCCACAGAATTGAATCTTTTGCGCTTGCCGCCAACCACCAGCACAGCAAACCGGCTATCGTACTGGGCATCGAACCTGAAAAAGAAAACAAAATAACCAATATCTCAAAAAGAATTACCAAAGGATCATTTATTGATCCGGGTGATAACAGCGTAATCCTGGCAAAGGGATTGGCTGATTATCTGGATTTTGAAGTTGGAGATACTTTAGTGATGATAGGCCAAGGCTATCACGGAATAAGCGCTAACGGACTTTTTGAAGTGAAGGGAATACTCAATCATCCTAATCAGGAATTCAATAAAAGACTGGTATTCATGGATATCAAAAAAGCCAGGGATTTCTATTCGGCTTACGGACTATCAACAGCTTTGGTTATTATGACGGATGATCACAACAAAGTCGAAAAAATAAAAAAAAGTATCGCAGATAAATTATCCCCGGAAAAAACTGTCATGACCTGGTATGAGATGCAGCCGGAAATACAACAACTAATCCAAAGCGATCGCGGCAGCGGAATAATCATGCTTGCAATTTTATATCTGATAATTGCTTTTGGAATGTTCAGCGTGGTAATGATGATGGTAAAAGAGCGGACTCGCGAATTCGGGGTTGTCCATGCTGTGGGCATGAAAAAAGTTAGGCTCTCAGCAGTAGTTTTTTTTGAAACTGTCTATATTGGATTAATAGGATGTGGTATAGGACTGATAGCAAGCTATTTCTTCTGTTTATATTTTTATCATAACCCGATTCCTTTAACGGGAGAGACAGCCATGGCTACTGAACAATACGGAATGGAGCCTTATATGTATTTCTCATTGGAACCATCACTATTCTATAATCAAATGATCCTGATTTTTTTTATAAGTATTTTTATTTCACTGTTCCCCATTTATAACATTTTCCGGTTAAAAATTACTAAAGCCTTACGTGCATAAAAATTTTAAAAGTAATAAATTATGATTTGGTCAATAGCATGGAGAAACGTCTGGAGAAACAAAACGCGCAGTTTAATAATGATAGTGGCAATCGCGCTTGGCTTGTTTGCAGGAGTGTTTATTATGTCTTTCATGCAGGGAGTAATTGATGCCCGGATTGAATCGGCAACTAATACCGAATTAGGTCATTTACAGATACACGCACCGCATTTTCTCGAAAATAATAATATTGTATATAATATTTCTGATGCAGATATTCTCGTAAAAAAAATTGAAGACATCGACTCAGTGAGTGCTGCAAGTTACAGATTAATAGCCGAACCATTTATTATGGCTGCTCACGGAACTGCAGGAGGAAAACTAATTGGCGTTATTCCGGAACAAGAAAAAAAAGTGACGGATATCTGGGAACATGTTACCAAGGGAACTTATCTTGAGAAAACTACAAGGATGCCTCCCGTGCTAATAGGAGCAAAGCTTGCAAATAAGTTACGTCTGAATATAGGAACCAGAATAAATATGCAAATGGTTGATATTAATGGTGATTTATCAGCAAAAGGATACCGCGTAGGGGGAATATTCCGCACAAACAATACAAGCTATGATGAATCAACATTATTCGTTAAATACGAAGACCTTAGAAAACAACTCGGCATAAAAGAAGATAAAGCGCATGAACTTGCAATTATTTTGAAAGAAGGAGATTGGGCTTCAGATGTAAAAAAATCAATTCAACAAAAGGTTGGCGGAAACTATGATCTACAAACATGGAAAGAAATCAGTCCTGAAATGTCTTTACTGACCGGCGCTATGGATCAATATATGTATATTTTTATACTAATAATCCTGCTGGCCCTTTGCTTCGGTATAATCAACACAATGCTTATGGCTGTTCTGGAAAGGATAAAAGAAATCGGCATGCTCATGGCTATTGGTATGAATAAAAGACGATTATTTTTTATGATAATAGCAGAATCGATCATGCTTACTTTTACCGGTGGTATATTTGGAATTCTGATCGGATCGGGAATTACAAAAATATTTGAAACTTATCCCATAAATCTCTCAATGTTTGCTGAAGGACTGGAAAGTTACGGATTCGCTGCACAGGTTTATACTTCTCTTGAAGGAAATACGCTGGTGGTTATTACAATATTGGTAATCATCACAGGTATTCTTTCGGCAATCTATCCTGCCCGTAAAGCAATTAAACTAAATCCTGCCGAGGCTACAAGGACGGAATAAAAAAAGCTAATGATGGAATGCGAAAATTCGGGAATGAAGGAATGAGTGATTGAGACAATAAAATAATGCGGGAATGAATAAATAAATATAAAATGAAACGAGCATACGAAATAATTGCTCAAACGAAGAGAATGATAACTTTATGCGAGTTCTATCTCATGCCGATGAATGTAAATAATTTCAATGAGATAAATATAAAGGTAAAATGCAGATGAAAATTTAAAAAACCTTGACTGATTAACAAATTGATTTATAAATATTTAATTTAATTATATTCAGATGAAAATAATAGAAATCAAAAACTTGCATAAAACGTACGATAGTGATTCGATACCCGTCCATGCGGTTAACGGAGTAGACCTTACTATTGAAGAAGGGGAATTTACCGCTGTCGTCGGTCCCTCCGGATCAGGAAAAACAACTTTGCTGAATATCGTTGGCGGACTGGATGAGGCAACGGAAGGTAAAGTTATTATCGATAAAACAGATATCGGATCTCTGTCATCAAGAAAAATGACCGATTTCCGAATGAACAAAATTGGTTTTGTCTTTCAGGCTTACAACCTTATTCCCGTGTTGACCGCAAGAGAAAATGTCGAATTCATTATGCGCCTTAAGGGAGAAAAAAAGGAAAAACGTAATGCCCGCACCGAAGAACTGTTAAAGGAGGTGGGACTGGGGGAACTGATGGAAAGGCGGCCATCGAAATTGTCCGGTGGTCAGCAACAGCGGGTAGCTGTGGCAAGGGCGCTGGCTTCAAAGCCCAAATTCGTGCTAGCCGACGAACCCACAGCGAACCTGGATTCAAAATCCACTGAAAACCTTCTTGATATTATGGAGCAACTAAATAAAGAGGAAAAAATTACGTTCATATTTTCAACACATGATCAGCGGGTTGTCAAAAAGGCACGAAGGATCATTACACTGGAAGACGGTAAAGTTAAAAGTGACAACAAAAGGGAATAGAATGAAGATAAGGGCATTTTTCTTTCTGATATTATTTACTCAAATCGTATCCGGTAATGCTCCGGAAACATGGGTTAAAACAGATTGGGACCATAATGTCCTGAATACAGCCATATCAGCAAGTTATCTTTCTTCATTTGAAAAAGAGCTTATACTGGAAATTAATAAAGTACGGTCAAACCCGACAAAATACTCAAAAGAATATATAGCTCCTCTTAAAAGTAATGCCCAGCTTAAGGAATTCAACTTCAACGGTTATATTAAAGATTTGTACATGTTTTATAAACCGGAAAAACCAATTCCTGGAATTGATGCTGACAAATTATCCTCCAACCTAATTCATAACAGGCTCAATTTCAGATGGTATCCTTCACGTAATTTTACCTTTGCCATGGAAGCACGAAACCGCCTGTTTTTCGGACAACTGATACGTGAATTCCCGCAGTATGAAGAATATATAGACAACGACCGTGGTGTGGTTGATCTGTCAGGAACAATTATATCGGG
This sequence comes from uncultured Prolixibacteraceae bacterium, assembly GCA_964611525.1. Taxonomy (GTDB): domain Bacteria; phylum Bacteroidota; class Bacteroidia; order Bacteroidales; family Prolixibacteraceae; genus JAAYJR01. The sequence goes on along the minus strand of CAZTAL010000035.1, from coordinate 28,612 downwards.
AAACGAATGGTTCCTGCACTCAATGATTGACAGGGCATGGATTGAATATATAAAAGGGAACTGGCAAATAAGGGGCGGACGTCAAAGAATTAACTGGGGATTGAACCTTGTGTGGAATCCTAATGATATCTTTAACACCTTTTCATATTTCGATTTTGATTATGAAGAACGCCCGGGAACCGATGCTGTAAAAATCCAATACTATACAGGCTTTACTTCTTCAGCCGAACTAGTATATAAAATAGGCAATAACGCTAATGAAACAGCAGTTGCAGGTATGTACCGTTTTTCAAAATTTTCTTATGATTTTCAGTTTCTCGGCGGATGGGTTGGCAAAGACCTTGTGTTGGGGACCGGCTGGACAGGGGATATTGAAGGAGGAGGCTTCAGGGGGGAAGCTTCCTGGTTTATTCCCCGAAACGACAAAGTCTATAGCAAGGAAGCACTTGTGGCATCAATATCAGGTGACTATACCTTTAAAAACAGCCTTTATCTGCATGGATCGGTTTTATATAACACTCATGGAACTACCGGAAAAGCAGGCGGACGCCAATTTTTCGAACATGATATTTCAGTGAAAAATTTATCTATGGGACGATGGAATCTTTTCAGCCAGATCTCCTACCCTTTCACACCGCTTTTTTCAGGTAACATATCCGGAATTATGAATCCTTGCGACGGTTCTTTTTTTCTGGGGCCGACACTGACCTATTCCCTGGGAAATAATCTGGAACTGATGGCTACCGGCCAGTTATTTTTTGGTGAGACAGTAACCGAATACGGAGAACTGGGAAAAGCTCTTTTCGGAAGATTAAAATGGTCATTTTAAATAATCCATATCTTTTCCCATCAGTTTTAACTAACGGATCTAACTAAAACAATAAAAACAGACTCATACTTCCAATAAAAATTCTACCCAATTTTTTATTTTTACAAATTTTATCGTATAATGTGTATTGATATTTTATCACTAAATAAATTAAATATTTATTTATAAGCTGATTATTAACTAATTAATAGTAATCAACGATATAATTTGACACATAAAATAATTACAAAATGCAAATGCGAATAATCAAATAATTACATGTAAGAAAACTAATTGCATCGTAAAATTCTATATATCAATGCATTATATGTTTGTAAAATGGCAATTTTTATATAATATAGTAAGTAAGTATGATAATCATTAATAAAATTTTCTTTTATGCAATTTAATGAATTAATTAACAAACGATTTTCAGTCAGACAATACAAAGACACACCTGTAGAAAACGAAAAATTATTACAAGTACTGGAGGCAGGGCGACTGGCTCCCTCGGCTGTAAATAACCAACCCTTGCATTTCATAGTTATCCGTGATCCTAATAATCTCAAAAAAACAAAGAGTATTTACCATCGTGAATGGACACGGGAAGCTCCTGTAATAATAATAATATGTGCCGACCATTCACAATCGTGGAAAAGAGAAAGCGATGGCAAAGATTCATCTGATATTGATGTTGCCATTGCAGTCGATCATATGACGTTACAGGCAACCGAGCTGGGACTTGGAACATGCTGGGTGTGTAATTTTGACACAGCAGCTTGCTCAAATTTATTCAAACTCCCCGAAGATATCGAGCCTGTAGTGATGCTGCCACTAGGTTATCCTGACGTACCGGTAAAATCCAAAGAGCGCAAATCACTTGAAGAAATAGTACATTGGGAAAAATATTAATCCGCTACAAATTTACAGGCTCTAAAATATTAATACTATCCCACATAATAGGTAGCAATGTTAAGGGCCTGGTTTCGGTAGCTTCCGCCAAAAAGATAATAATGATTCAAAACATGATATAACTGGTATAACCGGTTTCTGCTCCTCCAGTCTGCAGGCAAGGGAGAAATTTCTTCGTATGCACTGTAGAAACGATTGGAAAAACCACCGAACATGGTCATTATAGACATTTCCATTTCACGGTCAGCATAATAGGATGCAGGATCAATAAGTGCAGGACCTCTCTCGGTATCCATGAAGTTACCCGACCATAAATCACCGTGAATAATAACAGGTATTGATTCAGAAGGTAATAATTCTGTCATATTATCAAGCAGTTTTTCATAAGTATTTATTTCTCTTGAGGGCAAGGGATTCTTTAATTGTATCAAATCAAGCAAATACCTTAGTCTGTTATCCCTGAAAAATTCAATCCAGCTTTTCTTCCATGAATTATCTTGGGGAGTCGATCCACAATAATTATTGCTATAAAAACCAAAACGATCATTAGTATACTGATGTAGTGTTGCAAGTCCCCGCCCTAAATTTTCATCAGTTCCTGTAAAGGAAATACTCGGCTTAAGATACTCAAGGATCAAAAATCCGGGAGTATCGTTTACTTCTTTTGCCCCAAACACTTCAGGAATAATCAACAGACCAGCGGCAGCCTTTTTTAGTTCTTTTAAACTTTCAGCTTCCCTGATAAATATATCCGGGGCTGAACTGGAATTCCATTTAAGGAAAAAAGTTCCGGCATTGGTTTCAACTTTGGAGGCATTATTAATGCAGCCCCCTCCGAGAATACCGGAGGAGCTGATCTTAACTTTTCTGCCAAAATATCCAGAAAGGTGTTTTTCAACCTCTCTGTTGATTATTGTCTGTTTCATACGTTTTAAATCTTATAATTATTTTAAAAAAACTAATCGGAAATTTGAAATTTATCTTTATTAGTTATAAAAATTGTAAATATTGAATCAGAAAAAATTTTACTTTTTATACTGAACTTATAAATAAAAATATAAAAAGTTTAATTATAAAAATGTATCTTAGTATTATTTCATTATTTTCATAAAGTCATACTTTATTTCAAAATTATACTGTAATGATGCATATTCCGGAATAAGGTAGGAACGTTCAAACATCATTTGATATTATTAACACGATTAATTGTAAATATAAGGATTATGAAAAATACATTGCTAACATATTTTAACCATCGTTTATCGGATGAAAAAATATCTGAAAAGCAAAAGGGAATTCCCGGGCCTGTTATAACTATTTCCAGGGAAGTCGGATGTAATGGAGTAAAGTTTGCAAAAAAAATGGCAAGCTATCTAAATGAACAGAAAATCTATTCAGAATGGAAAGTGCTCAGCAAGGAAATTTTCTTTGAAAGTGCCAAGGAACTTGATATGGAGCCTGAGAAAATCAGGAGTGTTTTTAAGCAAGATGATTCTTATGCATTGAATGATATATTAAAAGCATTTGGAACACGCAGATTTAAAAGCACACAAAAAATTACACGAACAGTAAAAGATGTTATCAGAACATTAGCTATTAACGGATTCTGCATTATTGTGGGGCGTGCGGGACACATAATAGCGCATGACATAAAAAATGCACTTCATTTGCGTTTGGTAGCTCCCCTTGAATATCGTATAAAAACGATTATGGAAAATAATCAGTTAAACCGTGAAGAGGCAATTAATTTTATTTTCAAAGTAGAAAAAGAGAGAAAAGCTTTTCGAAATGCCATTGGTAATGTAAGCATGGAAGATGACCTTTTTGATCTTTTTATAAACCGTTCATCATTCAGTGATCAGGATACTATCGAAATGATACTTCAGGCAGCGGAAAGAAAAAATATTTTTAAAGATTATAAAGATTAATACGTTATTCAACTCCAAAACCTGTCCAGTCGATTTCCCCAATGAACGGTTCAAAACAATTTTGCTCGCCATACAAAAAATCCCTCTTTCTGCCGGGCAGTTCATAACACATCATAGGATGAAGTAAAAAAATACTATTATTAAGTTGAAGATGCTTTGTCGCTTCACGGGCATTATTTCCCCACAAAAACCATGTTATATCAGAAAAATGGTTATTTATATACTCCAATAACAAAAATGTAAAGTCATCCCAGTATTTTTTATGGCTTCCCGGCATTCCCGTTTTACAGGTATATGATGTATTCAGCAACAAAATTCCTTCCTTTTCCCAATGTTTAAACAAACATGAAGGTGGCAATATATTAAACTCGGTATTAAGCTTTTCTTTTAAATCGTTATATTTTAATATTTTTCCCGTATAAGCCTTATAAAGCGCCCTCAAAATATTCTTTAGAGATATATTCTTGAATTTCTGATCCCATGAACTCAGATTACCAACTTCGAATGCACGTCCGGTAGCAACTCCGGCCTGCGGATAAGGATCCTGTCCAAGTATTATTATCTTCGCAAAAGAAAGTGGAAATTCAAAAAATCTAAGTGCTTTATCACCCGGAGGAGTATAATTATCTTCCGAAATTTTTTTTTCAATCTTTTTTAATAATCTCAAAATTTTTTCCGATAAAAATGAATGCCAGTCCTCTTGTATATCCAAATTCCTTAGAAACAGCAAACTCATATCTGAAATATTCAAAAATTAACCGGTTGGCTTATCGGGTAATCCTTTTACCACTACCGGTTTCTGGTCATCCGGTCTTATCTCGAACATATCATTGGGACTAAGTCCGCATTCACTTATCATTTGAATACAATATTCAAGTCGCCCCAAATCACGACCTGAATTATTAGTGCCAAAAGTGAACTTGACACCGGCCTCTTTGGCCATTTTTATCATTTTTGGCTTTGGAACTTTATAGCGGGCATTGATTTCAAGGGCTATATCATTTTCGACTAATACTTTTATCACCCGTTTCATACGTTCTTCCGTCCACAGCATATCATATTCATCATCTATCACTTTTGGCAATACAGTAGGATTCACATAAATATCCACCGGCTCCTGAGAGAAAACAGCTTCTATCTTATTAACCAACTGATCCATAAACTGTTGTTTGTCATCGACCCAAACCTCATCGGGCATCCAAATTCTGGTGCGACGACCTTTATAATCTGTGAAAGTCATTACATCAGTAAAAACATAATCAAATTTAGCTACTGCTTCCGGCGAAAATAGTGTTACCCATTCCCTGCCCTCTGCCTGCATACCTTTGAAAATAGGACTCCCTTCAACATCTTCTATATAGTCATTAAGTGACGAATCGTTGGTTACAGGAAAATGAAACCCGCAGTTAGGAGCAATACCATAATTTATTCCGAGACGCTGTGAATTTTCAACTGCTTCATCAAGGGTTAATCCACCTTTAAGATGTACATGATAATCAACTAATGGAAAACCTGCCCTCATCAATTTGGTTACCATTGTATCCCATTCCTTATTCGTTGCAGGTTCTTTTTTCTCTCCGTCGGGTAATGCTTTGACTTTTATATTACGATAATAAGTAGTACTGCCGGGATCATGTGCCTGTAATGCAAAGGTACCTTCCCCTAAACGCAGTCCTTCCCCGCCCCTCGGTCTCCATGGATCTTCCGGTTCAATGTATTCATTTACCTTCACGTCATTTACATATACCTCAATGAAATTTTCCACAACCTTAATACGCATTTTGAACCATTCGTTATCTTCAACCAGAGGATAATATACATTTCTGATATTATATATACTGCCTGTCTTACGACGTTCAGGATGTTTACCGGAGCCTCTATATGAATTATTCACCTGAATTTCGTATCCTGATTGAGGCCAGCCTTTTTCCTGATAACGGCTTTGTATAAAAATACCTGAATTGGAATGTGCAAGGGTTTTTACCTCTGTTTCAAATTCAAAATTTTTATATTCTCCCTCATAAAACAAATGAGCACGGGGTCCCGAACATTTAATAGCACCATTTTCTATGGATATACTTCCCGGATTTTCTGATGTTTTTTTCCAGCCCCCAAGGGTTTTACCATCAAAGATCAATTCCCATTCCCCCGTTTTACTGTGGGAGTTACAGCCGACCAGTAACAGGACAGCTAAAAGAATGTTAATAATTACTGAATTTTTCATTTTAATTGTAAATCAATTAGTTAATAATAGTATTGCCATATAACTATTCCAAAACTAATTAAAAGATTCTAAATTTTCGAATTTATCATGAGGATTAATACCTTTAAAGCTTAAAATCAACAAAAAAAAACAATATCAGAAAAAACTAAAAACAGATACACACATGGTCTATCCGGGAGCACTAACCAACATACCAATTATGAATGCAAATAAAATTACCCACCCATAAAAAAAAGGAATCTTATTTGGATTAAAAGGAAAATTATTCCACCGGACTTTCATACAAATTATTTATATAACATTTTCGGATGTACTTTCAAAGTTCTGTATCCATAAATTGCTATAACAATAAAACTTATAAATGGCAAAATAAAAGAAAAGTTTACTGCCGGGAGCCAGCCAACTCTCCCAAAGTCAATAATAGCTCCCTGCAAGGGTGGCATCAGTGCACCGCCTACAATAGCCATTACAAGTCCTGCCGCCCCAATAGTTGCATCGTCTCCAAGACCTTCAAGAGCAATACCATATATAGTAGGAAACATCAATGACATAAATGCAGAAGTAGCAATTAACAGATACAAACCTGTCATACCCTGAATTAAGATAACTCCTGCGGTAGTGCACATACCTCCTATAGCAAAAACCATTAAAAGAAATCTTGAATTCATATATTTCATAAGAGCAGTGCTAATAAACCTACTGGAAAGGAAAATAACCATTGCAATAATATTATAATTCTGCGCAGTTGCTTTGGGTATTCCGAGATTATCGGCGTAATGAATTATGAATGTCCAGCACATAATCTGGGCCCCTACGTAAAATACCTGCGCAATAACCCCTTCACGATATTTTTTATTCTTAAAGAGACGTCCGAAAATATCAGCAGTGCGGATGGTGTGATTGGCATGTTCCCTCTTAGGCATTTTTGACAAAGCAATAATTATTAATATTGCAAGAACCACAAAACCTAATATTATATATGGATCACGTATTACGGCAAGATCATGTGTGCGTATTGCAGCCTTTTGGGTTTCACTTAAGGTAGGGAATATAAGTTCCCCGGATGCATCCCTGATATCCGACTCAAGTGAAATAAGAATAACTCTGGACGCAACCAACATTCCCAATAATGATCCTACCGGATTAAAAGATTGTGCAAGATTTAGTCGACGGGTGGCTGTTTCTTCAGGGCCCATTGAAAGAATATACGGATTAGCTGTTGTTTCAAGAAAAGCAAGACCAAAAGTCAGAATATAATATGAAACCAGAAAAAATCCGAAAATCTCGAACTGAGCTGCCGGAAAAAATAAAAAGGTTCCTGTAGCATAAAGTATTAATCCAACTATGATTCCTTTTTTATAAGTGAAACGCTTTACAAACAGCGCTGCGGGAATAGCCATTGTTCCATAACCACCGTAAAATGCAAACTGAACTAATGCCGCCTTTGCACTAGAGGTTTCCATAACAGTTTGAAAAGCAGCAACCATCGGATTTGTAATATCATTGGCAAATCCCCATAATGCAAATAAACTAGTAATCAAAATAAATGGAACTAATAACTCTTTGGGTACAACAACCTTTTTCATGTTTTACTGTTGAATTAAATATTTATAACATCAAAGATGCAAATATATATATCTAAGTCTAACATGTAGCTCGCTTTACAAAAAATAATTTCTGTTGAAAAATATTCAGTATAATCAATTAGTTTGAATGCCGGGAGTTATTACAACCGGTCCAAGAAGTCCTGCTTCTTTTATGGACCATTCTGATGCATCGAATGGCTCATAGTCGATATTGACTATATTAATGTCATAGAATTTCTTCCACTCTTTATCTTTTATATCCATATAGCGTATACGATTTGCTGCAACGTTAGTGACCTCTATTTCTAAAAAGTTTTCACCCTTTTGCAGATTATCGATATATATCTTATAAGTTGGACCGAGGAGGGTTCCAAATTTTTTTCCATTAAGTTTTACCCTCGCACAATCTTTCACTACACCCAAGTCTAAAATCCCGCAATCATCTTCAAGAGGCCAATCAAATTCAATAGTATATCTTGCTGTACCTGCAAATCTGCCGGTGTGCTCGTCACCCATCGCGGTCCATGAAAGTAGCTTATTTGTGTTGATATTTCCCGGGAACACAGGACCTCCCTCTTCAAAACTCAGTTTCCATAATCCCTTTATCTCAATAATCTCATTATTATCATTAACATAAGGATATTCAGGAATCTTGTAATTTTTGTCAGAACACATTATAAATACAGATCTTTCGGGCTCTAAACATATTCTGACACTTTCTTTTTCTTTGTCAGCAAGAAATATTCCGCCATCTTCAGGATAAAAAAGTAAATATGACCTGGCATTAACATTTAATTTAACAAATTCATCCAAGGCCTCGGTTCCGCAATTAAAAATCATATACCAGTCATTCCCGTTTTTCCTTATTTTTAAAAAATTAAATCCCTCTTCCGATAAATCCTTTTCACCGTAGATGTTTGATTTCATAAGCAACTCAGGAATATTGCCAGTCCATTTATCCTTATCAATCTTTATCTTAATCTTTTTCAGTTTCTTTTCCCTCTCGGTAATCCTGAATATTCCGGGTACACTTGCAGGCAGATATCCGTCATAAAATACCTTTGCACCTTCAGAATTCATCTCCTGCATGCAATTTAATGTTTCAAAAGGAATGAATTGTGTTTTGGGTACAACTAAAGCTTTATATACCGAATTGCCGGATGTAACAATACTGTTATCTATAATTTTACATCTCTTTAACTGTTTATCGGAGATATAATCAAAAGTATATCCTGCCTCCATCAACTCTTCTGACAAACCCGCAATCGGATGGCCATTAAACCATTCTGTATGAGGACTTACACCAATATGTTTAAATAGCCTTCCCTCTGATGCAGCTACATCATAATAAGGCCAGTAAACAAGTATATCAGATTGAGGCATACTATTTTGCAGAATACATTGACTTCTTTCAATATATTTAAACAATGCTGGAAGTTCCCGCCAAAGAGGGTTACGATTATTAATCTGAGCGGAGGCATAAAATAACCATCCCGGCCACTCAGCATCTTCCGGAGAATAACATGTACCATGAAAAAACATATGATTGATACCTGCCAATAAAAACCGGTTTGTTGCTCTCATCATATCGGAAGTAGTTACTGTCCAATGCTCTTCAAGCCAGGTAAAACTCTCAGATGATATCAATTTTTTGCCGGTAATATGGGAAGCTGATGAGGCATATTTGTTTATAAAAATATCCCTGCTACCCCAAGGTATGGTAAATATAATTTCTGTTTCAGGGATATCGGAAGCAGCATATAAATCCAGTATATTACCCGGAGATCCATGTGCCTGGTTACGGTTTAAACTTTGATGATTGTTAGCCCATTTTGTCATAGGCTGTATGAATGACTCCAATACAAGGTCGGATAAAGTTTCACGGTAATCCGATTTGATCCTTGCCGTTATTTCTTCATTTATACAATCTCCTGACAGAACATACAGGTATTCAGCTAGGTCGTATCCCCTTCGCCTTTTAAATTCTTCAGTAAAACCCGTTGTAAAATCTCCCGTGTACTCAAATGAATCGTGAAAAAAACAACGTATTAGCCCATCCTCGATTCCCAGTCTGTTCCAAAATTCCCCCAGATACCAATTTGTTATTTCATCATTAAATGTGTCAACAGCCCAACCTTCTCCTCCTTCACAAGCACGTTTGACCTTGTCATTGTTCTTAATCCTCTCTGCTATATAAACAGTACCATCGCAAGATGCTATATATTCTTCCCTGTTTTTAAAAATCTCAACCTTCCCATCAATTCCCCTAAAAGAAGCCGCTGCGACCGTTTTTATTTCTTGGGGCAAACTCCATGATTCACCTTTTGCAATCTCAAATTTATGCATTCTCAGTGACCATAATCCTTTTTCCTCAGGGACAAAAGGACCACCACATCGCCAGCCACTGCCCGGAGGAATGTCAACACCCATACCTAACTTATTGGCTTCATCTATTGTAAATTTTAAAATTTCAGCAAATTCAGGTGTAAGATATTCGATAAAACGATTTTCCTCTCCTTTTACCCCGTAGATAGAGGTGATCTCAATGCCTCCTATCCCCGCATCAGACATCTCCTGAAGTTCCCGTTTTATGTTTTCACGGTCGACAGCATTGCCCATCCACCACCATCGTGTCCAGGGTTTTGATTCTGCCGTGGATTCCGGCCAACTGACTTGTTCAGTTGAACAAGAAAATAAAAAAATAAAGATAAATACTTGTACGAACGGTTTGCACCAAAAAAATTTCATCTCATCAGAATTGTTTATTTATTTACTAACAAGTTTATAACCTGAAAATCAAACTAATAAATATCAATCATTTACCTTAACAAGTTTATATTCCGTATTATTTTGAATTTCAACTGTATAATTATCAGGTAATCTTAATTCATAAACTAATTTTTTCCCTTCTTTTATCCAGTTCAATGAAATAAGTTCATTCCCAATGGGTACTGTTGCCTCACAACGATTTAATCCGGACTCATTAAACTTTATCATGATTTTTCTGTTCACCCCGTCAATCTTTGCTAATCCGGCAATATTACGGTAAAAAACATGGGCCACATGGGATGCAAATCCATGACAACAACTTGTGCCGGGACGTATGTTTTCCCAAAGCGTGCCTGTCCTTTCCGCCATATACAGAAACAGCTTTTTGCATTCATCAGCCAATTGTCTTGTAAGTTCTTGTTCCGAAAGAAGTTCAAGGCGCATATAATTACCTATAAATGCATTTGCCGGATATACTTCGGGCCATAATTTTTTCTCATTACGCTGAGGGCCGAAATCATTTACCAACCTTTGCCATAGCTCCGGATGCGACTCGGCGGTAACAATATCAAAATAAAATGCAAAATACTGACATATTTCAGTTTTATTATCCTGAACTAACAGTTTCCCATTTTCCCTGAGCGCATTATCAGAAAAAAAGCCTTCATTAAAGGACTGTTCCAGAATTATTTCTTTTAATGCATCAGATCTTTCTGTATAAGAAGGAAGATTATACAACCTTCCGACTACTTCAAGTACTTGTGAATAGAGCATATTGGACGGATAGTTCACATCCTGGACAAACTTATTGGCTTCAGACCATTCAATAAAAACCCATTTTTCAAGATTTTCAAGCAGACCGTATTCATTTTCAAAACGTTTGAAATAGTCCATCAGAGCCAAAACCTTTGGCTTCAAATTTATCATCATTTCATAATCACCACTGCGATCAACATATTCATCCAACTGTAAAACAAACCACATAGCCCAGTTTGGAATAAAGTTACCATTACTTTGGTCAGAAGGATAACACATAGGTAGCATCCCTTCCGGTATATTTTTAAATTTCGGGGGGAGCAAAAAATTTTCCAGAAAATTATGCTCTATAAGTGTATTGCCTGATAAATTGTAAGCTACTCTTGCCGTAAAATAACTGTCACAAAGCCACCCTGCTCTCTCACGTGAGGGGCAATCCATAAAGACATCCAAAGCATTCTGTTTATAAGTTTCCACTGCCGCTTCAAAAATCTGATTCAAAGCCCTGTCATCGGTCATGAATTCTGCTCGTGACACATCTGAATTCACATATTGTCTGATACTTACCTCTTTCACCTCACAATCACCTTCTTCTACCAAAAAACTTAAATATTTCATTGTATAAGGTTCGTATGATTCCAGACTATAATCACCAGGTTCAAGTGAATATCTCATCCGTGCAAAAGGTTTTCTCTTAGAGGTTATTGTATCACCTTCAAGAATTTCATCCCAGAAAAAAGTAATTTTTGACGGACGCTTAACCGAAATTTTTGTACGAATGAAACCGGTAAAATTCTTTTCAAATTCAAAAATGCCGGTTGACTCATTTCTGCGTGATTTTTTAATGGAATAGTCCGGATATTTAACTCTTCGTGGTAACAAATTTTTCCTGTCGGCCTCTTCAACAATAATATTTTCAAATTCAAATGTTTCCTTTGTTATCCATGAATCATATGACGGTTCCAGTATATAGGATTCCATGTATGTGCGCTGTTTAGTATATTTGGGTACATCCTGTTCCCGTTGACCGGGTATGGCCATATCAAAAGCTTTTTCCGCTTTTCCTGTGAGTGTGGCAGCAAATACCTCCTCGTCAACTAACAGCTCTGCCTGAACAAAAGAAGATTGGTTCGGAATATAGTAACTATCAGTATTATATCCCGTTGCAATAATGGCTAAAACATTTCTCCCCCTTAGTAATTTACCTGATAAATCATACTCATCAATCCGAAAGTAACCATGCGCGGCAATACTTGGACCAAAACCCATAAATTCGCCATTCAGATATAGCTTATAATTAGAAGATGCAGTAATACATAAAACTGCTCTTTCAAATTCAGACACATCAACCATTTTATGCAAGACAAGGGTAACATTTTGCTCTTTCTGTCTGCGCTCTGCCCAGCAAGGCCGCGCTTTTACAAATACTTTTTTAGTTAGCCCCACTCCGGTTGAATGATGAACAGCCGTTTCCTTTGTTATATCGAAACCTTCATCGTCATTACAGGCATTTAATACTTTCGGGGGCTTTGCACCTGCCCATAAAATACTAATAATAAAAATACAAACTAATAAATAGAAATTTTTCATGTTCACAATTTTGCACTATTAGATGATAATTATACTAACAAACTCATTTTCAACTAGCAAAAATTTTATCTTTTAAAGATTCCCAACAATCTAACAAATTGCCCTAAGTTATAATTTAAAGTGATATTTTATCGAATACTCGCAGACAATTTGATATTTTTTAAAATGTTTCTTATTTAGTCTTTTTAAAAGATACTTTGGATGCTTTATGTATGCTTTTAATCCATAAGGTTATTTCAAATAAACATACTCACCTCCGGGCATCAGATCAATCACAAACTCATCCGAAGCATACTTAACCTTTACATGTCCACCTTTTTCAGAACGGATAACGGCTTCTGTAAGTTTTCCGTTTTTCCACAATATATCACATTCAAATCCTCCACGGGCTTTCAGTCCTTTTACACTTCCTTCGCTCCAGGCATCGGGCAATGCCGGCAATAAACGTATCACTTCGTTATGCGACTGAAGAAACATTTCCGCTATGGCTGCAGTACCTCCAAAATTTCCGTCAATCTGGAAAGGAGGATGGGAATTAAACAAATTACCGAACGTTGATTTTGCGAACAATTTTTGCAACTGTTCCCATGCTTGTTCCCCGTTGTGCAATCTAGCATAAAAATTAACAATCCATGCACGGCTCCATCCTGTATGTCCCCCGCCGCTTTCCAATCTGCGTTGTATAGTCTTGCGGGCGGCATCAAAGAGTTGCGGGGTTTCTTCGGTAATCTGTGCAAGAGGATATAATCCCAGCAGATGAGACATATGTCGGTGACCTGCCTCAACTTCCTCATAATCATGTATCCACTCCTGGATAGTCCCGTTTACGCCAATTTGAACCGGTGGCAATTTATTTTGCATCCCGGCGATCTTTTCAGCGAATTCATGATCCCTTTTTAACACTTGCGTTGTCTCTTTTATAATATCAAATAACTTATTCACTATCTGAATATCGATAGTAGCAGCATATGTCAGCTTAGATTCCTCCTTTTTGTTTGTTCCCGGCACAAAAAAGGTGTTTTCAGGTGAATGGGACGGATTGGTCACCAGATATCCTTCAGGTGACTCTACTAAAAATCCCGCAACAAATTCAGCCGAGCCTTTCAACAACGGATAGATCCGGCGAAGATAAGAGGTATCTTTTGTAAACTCAAAATGCCTGTATAAAGGAAATGTCATCCATGGACCATCTAATGGTGTAATTCCCCATACCCCATCAGCAACGCCGGTACGCCCAAAAGGATCGGTAAGGTGATGCAGAGTCCAGCCTTCCGTTCCATACATTTCCCGTGCGGTAACTGAACCGGGAACAGTCAGCTCTTCCATAAAACGGGTAAGTATCAAACTGGTTTCAGGGAGATTGCAGACTTCTGCGGGCCAATAATTCATTTGCAGATTGATATTAGTATGAAAATCAGAATTCCAGGGAGCTTTATATTCTTTATTCCATACTCCCTGCAGGTTTGCAGGTAATCTGCCCGGCTTTCTTGAAGATCCCATTAAAAGATATCTTCCATATTGAAAATAAGTAGCAACCAGTCCGTTGTCCACAGCACCATTTTTCACCCTCTCTAACCTTTCATCCGTCGGAATGTTCCGCATTGTATCCGGTCCCAGCACCATTGATACACGCTCAAACATTTCACTGTGATCATTAACATGGCCTTCCTTGATATCTGAAATAGATTTTGCTTCCACTGCGTCAAGGATAGATTCACATTTATGTTCAGGATCAATTTCTTCTGAAAAATTCAATTTGTCGAGATCATAGTTAGTAGCGGCAGTAAGAAAAACCGTCAATTCTTCAACCGATTTGCAGGACAAATATCCTTCAACGCTTTCAAGTTCGCCTCCCTTGTTTTTCACATCAGCGACTGCTGTAAACTTCATATGAGCACCCCCCGGTCCCGTCCTCTGATCTTCCTCATCAATGATCTGACCTTCCATTATTATTTTACTATCAGACATAATCACTGTATTTGCATCTCTTTCCCGCTGAAGGCTGACATCCACATCAAAAGGTTTTGTTGCAGTTATTCGCAAGGCAATAAGGTCATGAGATGCCGAAGAGAATACTTCCTGTTTAATTTGGTTATCATCGGCTTCGAAACCGGTCGTTGCTATTCCCGTGTTTAGATCAAGCTCCCTTTTATAATTCTGAACCTCGCCATTCCAGTGATAATCAAGGAACAGGTCACCCAGTGGTTGATACGACCTTATCCTGGGAGGTGTGCCCAAAAAATATTCATTAGCCTTATCATATGCCTTTTTATATTCACCGTCAAAGATCATCTGTCTTATCTCCGGCAGGTGTTTCAGTGCCTGAGGATTATTATTGTCTATTTTACTGCCTGCCCATAAACTCTCTTCATTAATCTGAATACGTTCATTGTAGGGGTTACCAAATATCATAGCACCCAACCGGCCGTTTCCAACAGGCAATGCCTCAACCCATTCTTCGGCAGGTTCATCATACCATAAACGATAATTCGCCCCGGTATCCTCATTTTTTTCCGAACACTGCCAAAATAAAAGTAATGCCAAAGTAACTAAAGGAAACATTATTGTCTTCATAATATGGATATTAAAAATTTTTCTAAAATAGGCACTTTTTACCATTTTTCTATTTTATAGTTTCCAACAATAATGCTAAGGTACTTATTTTAATGCCTGAACCTGGCACCCGACTTTATTTTTTCCAGTCTTCTGCGCATGGTATTTAAATGATATTTATAAACATCCCGTGGTGTACAATCATTCTCAATACATATTGCTGCTGCATAACCGACAACCACTCCCATTTGCGTGGTAGTATGCATTACACGGGGACTTCCCAATCCGACATGAGTAGCCGAAAAACAACGCCCTGCCATAAATAAATTGTCGATATCTTTTGAATATAAACAGCGGTATGGTATTTTGTACTGTTCTATTCTGGTAAACTGCGCCTCAGTCAGGAAATCATATTTTCCATCCCGCGGATAGTGAATATCGATGGCACGGACCTCCTCTACAAAACCATCTTCAAAATCGGGATGATTAATAACATCACTCTCCTTAAGGATATAATCCCCCATGATACGCCGTGATTCACGTTTACCTGCAATATAAGCTATCCATTTCAGTTTAAGATTGGCATTGGCCGGCTCCTGCTTAACATTATACCAGTTTCCGTAAATTGCCCGAAACATATGATCCCGTATTTCCTCAGCATCATAAATGGTATTCATCCTCAGACCATATTCCCAAAACCATTCGCCTCTTTTGGCTTTGTAATCCTTAGCAACATCCATAGCCCATGGAACCTCCTTGAATCCAACCGATTTAGGCTTTTCTTCATAAATTTCGGTACCCTCTTCCACTACTATAGAATTCCACAAAATAGTATTACCCATAGTCATTCCATCGGACTCTTCCGGTGCGAGAGACTCATTAAATTCATCACGCGATTCACGTCCCATGCGAACTTCACAGCCTGCCCAATAGCCTATCCATCCGTCACCGGTTGCATCTACAAAAAGAGGTGCCTCAAAACGGGATTCCTTGTGTGTTTCAATATTAAAACAATCAACACTCATTATTTTGTTTTCCTCTTTATTAACAGTATAAGCCCGTGTATTCGGAAAAACTGTAATATTACTTTCATTCCTTACTACCATTTCTATGGTATCGTTGGAAGCAATGGCTCTTGCATCACCGTTCGGGTAATGTTCAGTATTTAACTCCTGCACAATAGTATAAAATTCCAATCCTTCGGTATGAACACGTATCTCTTTACTGGCATTGCCTCCCAAAACCGGACGGTCATTTATCAAAGCGACCTTCAATCCGTTACGGGCTGCTGCCACAGCAGCGCCACAACCGGCTAATCCTCCGCCCACAACAACCAAATCAAAATCGCCTGCATCTTCCAGAGGAGGAATACCCATTTTTTCCCTGCGCCAAACAGACATCTCTTCAAGATTATCAGGAAGTAAATCGTTTTTGTCTTTAGAAAAATAAATAGCATCACAACGGCCCTCAAAGCCAGTTAAATCTTTCAACCCAATTTTAAGTTGCTTTGAACTTCCAACATTTATTTTTCCGCTTCTAACCCATTGCCACCCTTTATTCACACCCAAAATGCCAGGATATTCTTCTCCGTCAAAAACAATTTTAAATGTACCGGGCGTTTCAGGTCTGTCAGGCACCCAATCCATAGTGCGAACCCAAAACCAATAAGAACCCTTTTCAGGAAATT
Source organism: uncultured Prolixibacteraceae bacterium (assembly GCA_964611525.1). GTDB lineage: Bacteria > Bacteroidota > Bacteroidia > Bacteroidales > Prolixibacteraceae > JAAYJR01. The sequence goes on along the minus strand of CAZTAL010000035.1, from coordinate 11,799 downwards.
TCACAATTGTCGATGCATTTTCAACGGGTTCTCCCATTCCGTGAGCAAGCAGATAAGGAGAGCCCATAGAAGGTATGAATTGCTGGTCAACCACCCAGCCGCCTTTATTAATAAAACTTTCGGCTTCAACCAATACCGAATTAACCTGAGAATGCAAAAGAAAAGGAAAGAATAAAACCGTTAACAAAAATATATATTTCATATAACCCGAAATTATTAATTTTTTATAAATAAACGATAAAACCAGAAAAAAATAATACCTAAATATCTTTTGTACAACATGTGAATCTTATAATAATATAACTTTAAAGATATATAAAAGAACTGCCTGATTAGCTAGTCTATATAAGATTTATAAAACAGGATTGAAAAATTCACATTGTTTGAAAACAGCAAATCATGATAGTTTATTAAGTCTTTCAATACAGTCAGGTGCCTAGGTTATACTTATTCTCAAAACGATCATTTACAAATAGTAAACCCGTATTTTTCGGGATATACAAACCTTGTCTGCCTGATTCATTATGGCGGGCCTTATTCACCTGATTTACATAGAAGGCCTTATCCAGCGAACTTTCTAAACTATTCTCCCTGCTTTATAATCGATCACTAATTTTTGCATAATAATTGAATTTCCCGTAACTTTTATTATAAAGATTCTGTATTATATAAATAAAACATTTCAGTAAAACTAAGGCAATGGAAACAAAAAATTTTTTAAATGTTTGCGGCTCTGTAACAAAAAGTGAATCGTTATTATGGCTGAAAAATAACATTATGGAGCATACATATGTCGCTGAAGCTAACATGCCTTATGCAAGTTATTACGGGAGAGTTCCGGAAACACCTGAACCCAATTCTCTTTTTCTTTTTACAGAGAGATATTATACTTTGGAAGAATCATTAAGATTTACTCAGAATATTGATCTGTGTTCAAAAAACAAAGTTAACGTAGCCAGCGCTGTTGTATGCATTCATAATAAAAGGTATCCCGCCATAAGGCTTCGCAACTTTCCGGACTATGAGCATCTTAAAATGCTTCAGAAATGTTTTCTTGAACTGGGACTGAAATTTGCCCGTAAAGTCCCCCATGCAAATGAAGCATTAGTAACAGTTAATAAATGTTTCGTACTTGAAATGCCCGAAGAAGGGATTTATCTCGATAAAACAGAAAGAAACGAAGGTTATATAGCTATACCTAAATCTTTAGATCAGGATGATTTTAATTCCCTGCTAAAAAATGTATGGAACAACAGTGAATGTGAATTTTTTGATGCAGCACAGGGAGGGTTAATAATCAACGGATCGGTAACCGATATCATCCGTGTTTATACTGAACATTTGAAAATTAACTTATTAAAATGCATAAGGAAAGAAGTTCTAAAACAGCTAAAAAACTATTAACACTTATTCTAAGGAGCATCTATTTCGCCTCAAATCCTTCAATAAATAATTTGAAAAAACTTGACAATACACCATTATTAGATGTAATACTAAAAAACTGATTTTTGCTTTGCTGTGCAAATTTATTGTACAAGCATTCCCGTGCGAATTATTACACGATCATGACTATCTCAACAGTAAATTTGCTGTTTATTTCAACGCATTATGTATATCCTCAATCTGCTTTTTAGCATTTTCATTATCTGGTCTTAATTCCAGAGCTTTCTTATACCAAAAGCGGGCAACATTATAATTTTCATTCTTAAAGGCTTCATCTGCTTTTTTAATATGACTTTCAAAAAGTTGTTCCGACTTGCCGGCCATCCTTTCCGCGACTAAATCAGCTATGGCTTGTAATTGATTTTTAGGATAATTTTCATCAGTTTTCACAGAAAGGGCACGGTTATACCAACCCCGGGCTACGGCAAGTTGATTATCACGAAAAGTTGAATCTGCCAGATCTATAAATTCCTGATAATCACGGTCGCGCTGACTCAGCAACAAACTGTTTACTATCTTGTTTATCTCATCGATCCGGGCAGGTGGATAAGTTTCTTCAGGTTTTAAATCCCATGCTTTGTAATACCAGGCCCTGGAAACATTATATTGCTTGCTATCGAAATATCCATCAGCTTTTTCTATATATTCATCATAAAGCTTATTTAATCCTGCTTCACTCATTACCTCCATATCAGTGTTATCCTGCGGCAGTTCCGCCGGAGATATATTTTCCTCTTCCTGATCAATGTTATTCTGTTGTTCAGCCAATGCTAGCTCTTGTTTTTCCCTGAGCAGATCATCGATTCTTTTAATCTGATTTAAAGGATAATTTTCCTCCGGTTTTAAAGATAGCGCATCTTCATATTTTTTCTTTGCCTCCGGATACGATTCAGTCTTGAAAAATCCATCCGCCGCTAAAATGATTGTCCGGTAATTTTCATCAAGCTCCCTTTGTTTTAAAATACTATCTATAACAGCAACCTTTTCTTTAGGATATTGTTCCTCTGGTTTAAAGCTAAGAGCCTTTTCATAATTAGTTTTTGACTGTGAATAATTTTGAACATTATATTGTTGGTCTGCTAAACGAATTGCATTCTGATAATTTCTATCCAGTTGTTCCTGCTCCAACCGTGCCAACTCCAATTCCCTAATAACCTTATTGATCTCATTGATCCGTTCTTGCGGATAGGTCTCATCGGGCTTCACCTGCAAGGCAGATTGATAAGCTGTGCGGGAAGGCTCGTATTGTTCTGCAGTGAACAGGCTGTCGCCACGACTGACCGACACATTGTAAAGACTGTCCTTTTCGGCCTGGATGGCAGCAAGTCTTGCCTGTTCCGCTGCCTCGGCCTCGGCAGCAAGACGGGCACGGGTGGTGACTATACTGTCAATCTCCGCTATCTTCTCCAAAGGATATGTTTCATTAGGTTTGGCCTCAAGGGCACTCTGATAAGCAGTCTTTGCCTCTTCAAAAGCTGCGCGACGCAGCTCACGGTCACCATTTGCAATAGCTTCATCATAAGCTCTCTGCGCTGCGGCTAACTGCTCAAGTAAACTACCTATCTCATTAATACGCTCCTGTGGATAGCTCTCATCGGGCTTCACCTGCAAGGCAGATTGATATGCAGTGCGGGCAGGTTCGTACTTTTCTGAAGTGAACAGGCTGTCGCCACGACTGACCGAAACATTGTAAAGACTGTCCTTTTCGGCCTGGACAGCAGCAAGTCTTGCCTGTTCCGCTGCCTCGGCCTCGGCAGCAAGACGGGCACGGGTGGTGATTATACTGTCGATCTCGGCTAACTTCTCCGAAGGATAGGTTTCTTCTGGTTTGGCCTCAAAGGCAGTCTGATAAGCAGTCTTTGCCTCTTCAAAGGCCTCGCGACGCAGCTCACGGTCACCAAGCGCAACGGCTTCATCATAAGCTCTCTGAGCTGCAGCCAACTGCTCAAGTATATCACCTATCTCATTAATACGCTCCTGTGGATAGGTCTCATCGGGTTTTACCTGCAAGGCAGACTGATATGCAGTGCGGGCAGGTTCGTACTTTTCTGAAGTGAACAGGCTGTCGCCACGACTGACCGAAACATTGTAAAGACTGTCCTTCTCGGCCTGGACAGCAGCCAGTCTCGCCTGCTCATCAAAAATACCATCTATCTCCTTTATTCTTATCTGTGCATGTTGATCATCGGAATAAATCTCCAGTGCCCTGACATATAGTCCTCTCGATTCGATAAATTGCTTTTCATCAAAAGCCAGGTCTGCCTGACTTATAAATCGGTTAAAATTTCTTTCTCTGTCTAAAATTTTATTTATCTCTTCAATCCGTGATATAGGATGCTGCTCTTGCGGAAATAATCCGGATGCCTGCTCATAATCAGCAAGTGCTTCTTCATATTTTTCCTTTTTATATGCCTTATCTGCCGTTTCAATGAATTTATCATATAACGAACGATTAGCCAACTCATTCATGAGTTCTTTTATCTCCCTGATCTTATTTGTAGCAAGACTATCGCCGGGCTTATAATTTAATGCATTTTCATAAAAAGCAATTGCTTTTTCGTAAAACTGCTTTTCAAACATAAGTTCGGCCTGAAATAAAGATTCCTCATAATTTTTTTGCTTCTCGGCATTTAAGGCCTGCTGCTCTCTTATTTTTTTGATCTCCTCTATCCTCTCCTTCGGATATAATTCATCCGGTTTCAGTTGTAAAGCCTGCTGATAACCCTTTTCAGCTTCAGCATAAAGTAATTCCTTAAAGGAGTTGTCTGCTCCAGTTATAAGAGTTTTATAATCCTGCTCTATCCTTCTTTCTTTAAGGATTTCGTTTATCTCGGTTATTTTTTCAGTAGCATATTTGTGACCCGGACGAACAGACAAAGCGCGTTGATAAGAATTTTTTGCTTCTTCAAGCTGATTCCTTTCAAACTGCAAGTCGCCTTGCTTAATTAAAGTTTCCAGACGTTCAGCCAATGCACGTTCCATCTCACTGGCAACCATTATCATCCCTAGCAAATCATTTATCTCGGCAATTCTGTCTTTAGGGTACTGTTCATCAGGGAAAATCCTGCTTGCTGCCTTGTATCCATCAAGTGCAGCAATAAATTTTTCATTATTATATTCACTTTCAGCCTGTTTTATCAATTGATCATATTCCTTTCTGAGCTCAGCAAGTTCCGCTTTGGTAAGACTGGCGAGGTAATCGGCTTCCTGATCGATCATCTGCGATTGCAAAATGGCCTGGTCAATAAGATGCTTGATCTGTGCATCATTATAGTAAAGATCTGAAATAAAATTATCTACCTTTTCACTGTAATATATCTTTAGAACGGTATTTTCAGAGAAAGTGCGGTCAATGCCCGGTATTTCCGTAAAAAGATTAATATTAACCGGAAAAGGTGGGAACAGCGGATCACTCATAAGTACCTGTCTGGGCACATTGGTATTAACCACAATTTTCTGTGAAAAATTTCCTTCACACGTATAAATTAAAATAAACTCATGATTATAATTTAACTCAACTTTGTATTTACCATCGGATCCAATGCCATAGTTATCAAGACGCTTGCCGTCACGATACATCTGAATCACAGCTCCATCAACTGATCCTTCTTCTACACTTACCGTACCCTCGACTGTCAGTCCGTTACTCCTCTGGGCAAAAGAAACAAAGTTCTGCCCCAGAATAAATAAAACCGCTATAAAATATTTGAAGTGCAATACGTTCATATAATTTCATCAATAAAACTGAAACGAAAATACAAACATTTAATTATTCACAAAATGTTATTTATAGTCTATCTATAAATCCTCTTGAAAACAATATGCCAGCCCCCAAATAGTCATTTACAAATATCATCAACTTATTCATTCACTCAAGCATTGGTAAAAACTCTCATTTACCAGACTACGGTCGTTATGCTAAATCATGAAGTGATTATTTCACAAGGTGAAATTTGTCCTCCTGATCTATTCAGGAGGGGCATGACCGAACAATTTATTCTGTTAGACTTTATCTGCTATCTTTCTAAACCAGATTCCAGACAGCTATTACATATATAGATATTGTTAATAATTTATTAGTGCATAAAAAAAATGTTATTTTGATTGAAATGTTATACAACCATAAAAATTAATCTGTATTATTGTAAAAACGCCCATCAGAAATATTTAATTTAATGATAAAACGTGAAGCCGGCCTTATCTTAGCACTGTTACCTATCTTGGTACTTATCGTATTACTGACTTCCAATGTTTTTCTTTTCGACGACACACTTTCGGGAGCTAATCAGATTGCTTTGCTTCTCGCTGCCGCACTGGCAGGTATAATTGCGAAACGGCTGGGCGTCAGATGGTCAAATATTCTTGAAAAAATAGTAAATACAATTGGTGCAGCTGTCCCATCGATCCTGATCCTTCTTCTTATTGGTTCACTTGCAGGAACATGGATGATCAGCGGGGTCGTTCCGGTAATGATATATTATGGACTTAACATTATAAGTCCCAAATTGTTTCTCTTCACGGCAGTTGTAGTAGCTGCTATTGTAAGTGTGGCTACCGGTAGTTCGTGGTCAACAATTGCCACTATAGGGGTTGCTCTGCTTGGAATCGGCAAGGCTCTCGGCATGAACGAAGCTGTGGTTGCAGGAGCTATTATCAGCGGAGCATATTTCGGCGATAAGATTTCCCCTCTAAGCGATACAACCAATCTGGCTCCTGCTATGGCCGGAACAGATCTTTTTACTCATATACGATATATGATGTATACTACTACTCCTTCGCTGCTAATTACTCTTATAATATTCATGGTTATTGGTTTTAACTCTGATTTTACAGGGACAGCCGGCAATATTGAAGCGGTAAAATCCGCTATAGAAGAAACATTTAACACCAGTCCGTTTCTTTTACTCGTTCCACTTATTCTATTAACTATAATCATCCTGAAACTACCACCTTTACCTTCACTGTTAGCAGGAACATTACTCGGAGGCATTTTTGCCATAATATTTCAGCCTGAAATTATAAATGATGTTGCCGGTATAACAGGTAATTATTTAAAAGCATCCTATATTTCAGTAATGCAATCAATGTTCGGCGATGTTTCACTAATCACTTCAAATACAAATGTAAATGAATTGCTTGGCACTTCAGGCATGCGCGGTATGCTTGATACTGTCTGGCTCATACTTTCTGCTATGGTTTTCGGTGGCGTAATGGAATCAGCCGGTCTTCTTCGAAGGATAACCAAACCCATCGTAAAATATGCAAAAAACACTGGTGGATTAGTAGCATCAACGGTAGTCACATGTTTGTTCTTCAATACCACGGCCTCCGACCAGTATATTGCTATCGTGGTTCCGGGCCGGATGTATCGTAAAACGTTTGAAGAGAAAGGACTGAAGCCAGAGGTCCTGAGCCGGACACTGGAAGACAGCGGCACAATGACCTCCGTACTGATACCATGGAATACATGTGGTGCCACCCAGTCAAGGGTCCTTGGCGTAGCTACGGTAGATTATATACCTTATACTTTTTTTAATTTGATAAGTCCCGTAATGACAATCATATTTGCTTACTTTAACATCAGGATCAGACGGATAGTCAATGATAAAAAGAATTAATAAACAATAACTCCATGATGACTGTCAGCTTGTTGCTTAGCCGATATCCAAATACTATGAAATGAACACGAAGTTTTTCATTTTCTATATTCATCTGTTTCCTTCAAATTAAGTATATTTGTTTCATGCCCGGTTTTCTGGATCAAGACATAAAATACCTCCGGGGAGTTGGCCCCAAACGAGCTGAACTCCTGAATAAAGAACTAAAGATTAAAACCTTTGGCGATCTGATAACTTATTTTCCTTATAAATACATCGATCGTACAAAATTCTACAAGATATCGGAAATACATGCACAAATACCTTATATTCAAATAAAAGGCAAAATAAGCTCAACGGAAATAGTTGGTGCAGGAAACAAAAAACGTCTTACAGCATGGTTTTATGATGATACGGGGAAAATAGAATTGGTCTGGTTCCGTAATGTTAAATGGCAGTTAGAAAGCCTCAAAAAAGATCAAGAATATATTGTTTTTGGTAGGCCATCTGAGTTTAACGGACGCATTAATGTGGTACACCCTGAAATGGAAATCGAAGAAAAAAAACAGTTAAAACCATCCGGAATCTTTCAGGGATATTATGTCACCACAGAAAACATGAAAAAGAAGTACCTGAATTCTAAAGCAATAAGCAAATTACAACTGACACTCATTCAGCTTGCAAAAGGAAAAATAAGGGAAACTCTGCCTTCCGGACTAATAAATAAATTAAAACTCGCCTCGCTTGAAAAAGCCTTAATAACAATTCACAAGCCCGTAAATACAATTGCTCTTAAAAATGCCACTTTTAGGCTCAAATTTGAAGAACTTTTTATTATTCAGTTGAAAATACTGGCACTTAAGCATCATCGTGAAAATAAATTCAAAGGCTATCGTTTTGAAAAAGTTGGATTTAACTTTAACAATTTCTATAAAAATTTCCTGCCTTTTGAACTGACATCGGCACAAAAAAAGGTCATGAGAGAAATTCGTCATGACCTGAAAAGAAATATACAGATGAACAGGCTGCTTCAGGGTGATGTGGGAAGTGGCAAAACACTGGTAGCATTGATGACAATGCTCATTGCCATGGATAACGGATATCAAAGTTGCCTCATGGCCCCCACTGAGATACTTGCACAGCAACATTATCAGTCAATAACCGGTTTCCTTCAGGGAATGAATATCGAGGTCGGATTACTCACGGGATCTACAAAAGCCAGCATAAGGAAAGAATTACATGATGCTCTCAAAGGCGGGAAGCTTCAAATATTAATTGGCACCCATGCCCTGATTGAAGAAACTGTAAAATTCAAGAAACTGGGATTTGTTGTTATTGACGAGCAGCATCGTTTTGGTGTTGCCCAACGTGCTAAACTCTGGAAAAAAAATAAATTCATTCCCCCTCACGTACTGGTAATGACAGCCACTCCTATTCCCCGTACACTCGCAATGACAGTCTATGGTGACCTGGACATATCCGCAATAGATGAGCTGCCCCCCGGCAGAAAATCCGTTGAAACTATGCACTTTTATGATAACAGGCGCAGACAGGTATATAATTTCCTGCGACAACAAATACAAAAAGGAACACAAATATATGTTGTTTATCCATTGATCTCTGAATCGGAAAAAGTGGATCTTAAAAATCTGGAAGAAGGGTTCAGACAAATCTCTGATGCTTTCCCGGATGTTAAAACAGGTATGGTTCATGGCCGGATGAAACCTGCACAAAAAGAAAATGCAATGCAAAAATTCAAGCAGGGAGAGACAAGGATACTTGTATCCACAACAGTAATAGAAGTAGGTGTTGACGTTCCCAATGCTTCAGTTATGGTTGTTGAAAGCGCTGAAAGATTTGGTCTGTCACAACTGCATCAATTACGTGGACGTGTAGGCAGAGGATCAGAACAGTCATATTGCATTCTTATGTCTTCTTATAATATTAGCAATGAAAGCCGTAAACGACTGGAAACAATGGTTCGCACGAACGACGGGTTCGATATCGCTGAGATGGATATGAAACTCAGAGGACCCGGTGATCTCGAAGGAACACAGCAAAGTGGGATGGGATTCGACCTGAAAATTGCCAATCTTGGTAAGGACGGAGAAATACTAAAATTAGCCCGTAATATGGCCTCGGAAATATTAAAAAACGATCCTTGGCTTGAAAAAGAAGAAAACAGGGTACTAAAACAAACTCTTGTCAGTAAAGAAACCGGATTTGACTGGAGTTCAATAAGTTAACTATTACAATATAACCGGGTAAAACGAATATGAACTTTTTAATTTTTTTACAAATAATTATAAAAATTTCAAACAAATGGAAAAAGTTAAATTACCAGGCACAGAAATAATGATTACACCATTAGCCTGTGGCACATGGGCAATCGGCGGATGGCTATGGGGAGGAACTGAAGAAAAAAATTCCCTGAAAGCTGTTGAGAGGGCAATAGACCTGGGAATGACCACAATCGATACTGCCCCTGTTTACGGATTCGGACAAAGTGAGGAATTCGTAGGAAAAGCAATAAAAGGTAAACACGACAAGGTGCAGATAATGACAAAATTCGGACTAAGATGGGATGCCGATTCCGGCCAGTTGCACTTTAAAGAAACTTATGACAACCATGGTAAAAAAGTATCTATTTACCGCGTTGGAAAAAAGAAAAGTGTCATAAAAGAATGTGAGGACTCATTACGCCGTTTAGGAATTGAAACTATTGATCTTCTGCAACAGCACTGGCCGGATAATACCACACCCGTTGAAGAAACCATGGAAGCTCTGGAAATCTTAAAAACCCAGGGGAAAATAAGGGCAGGGGGAGTTTGCAACTATTCAGTTGATCAACTGGCTGAAGCCGATAAATTTTTCAGATTGGTTTCTAATCAAGTGCCTTACAGTATGGTTCTCAGAGATATAGAAAAAAATTTAGTCCCATGGTGCATTTCCCAGAATAAAGCTATCATAGCTTACAGTCCTTTGCAGAGGGGCATTTTAACTGGTAAAATTAAAAGTGACCATCATTTTAATGAAGGAGACCACCGACCGTCAACTCCTTTTTATCAGGAACCAAATATTTCAAAGATAAATAATTTTCTTCAGGAGATTAAACCAATAGCCGACAGTAAAGGAGCTACCCTGGCACAGCTTGTAATCAGGTGGACTCTTTACCAGCCCGGCATTACATGTGTTCTTGCAGGCGCAAGAAATGAGGACCAGGTTAATGATAATGCTAAAGGTGCTGAAATCACAATCTCTCCGGAAGAGATGAAGTTGATCAATACAAAGCTGAATAATCTTGAACTAGATTTGTAATCCCTGCATATTTCGAAGAGTACGTATCTCTTTCTCCCACAGATCTTGATCAGGGGTTTCCAGAATTAATGGGATACCGTCAAAACGGTCATCATTCATTATATATTCAAAAACTTCCAGTCCGAGAGTGCCTTCTCCCAGACTTGCATGTCTATCCACTCTCGAACCAACTTCTTTTTTGGAATCATTGAGATGCATGCCTCGCAGATAATTAAATCCGATAATATCCTGAAATTCCCGGAATACTTTTTCACATCCGGCCTTTGTCGTGATATTGTATCCTGCTGCAAAGGCATGACATGTATCTATGCATACCCCCACTCGACTCTTATCTTCCACCTGATCAATGATCTTTCTGATCTGGGTAAAAGAATAACCCAGATTAGTTCCCTGTCCGGCCGTATTTTCAATTACAGCGGTCACGCCCCTTGTTTCATCAAGAGCAATATTTAAAGACTCTGCTATTAAAAAAAGACACTCTTGTTCACTTATTTTATTTAAATAACTTCCAGGATGAAAATTTAACCTGTCAAGTCCAAGTTGTTCGCAACGTTTCATCTCATCTAGGAATGCATTCCTCGATTTTTTCAGGGCATCTTTATCAGGATGCCCAAGGTTAATAAGATAACTGTCATGAGGAAGAATATTACCGGGATAAAATCCGTATCTCTCACAATTTTTACTGAATAAATCAATATTCTTTTCACTGAGTGGTTTAGAATTCCACTGACGTTGATTTTTGGTGAAGAGTGCAAAGGCATTTGCCCCGATCTTATGTGCATTAACAGGTGCATTTTCCACACCTCCTGCTGTACTTACATGAGCACCGATATATTTCATTATAATTGCTTAATCTACTGGTTTAAAATATATTATGTTTTATCTCTTCAAGAGTCAATTATTGACTCTTTTCATATCATCTTTTCATAAAATACTAACGAACGAATTATTTTTATATTTTCCCTATTATGCGGACTGATTTAGTAATGTATTGAATATCAACCTAAGCCTCATCAGATAATTTTATTTAATATGGCACAATATATGAATCGGAATAATTTTTGTTACAATATTCAGTGTAGTAAAAATAAAAAAGCTAAATTAAATAAGTTTTTACTCATAACAATAATAAATTTGCAAGGATACTAACATGCTAAATAAAGACATGAACAAAATGAATGATAGCTATATGTGATTTCTTTCTCCAGCAAATGAAAGGAATTTGTTCTTTTAATCAAAAAAAATGAAAGATGAAAAAAATAATTTTTATATCTGCTTTATTAATTACTTCTTTCTTTATATCAGATGCTCAGGGACAAGACCAAAAGAGCCGTAAAGAAATCAGAAAAGAGAGGGAAACAAAAAAAATTGAAGAGGTCAGGAATCTGATAATGGATAGTACTTTTGTTTTTAATGCCACCCATGCAATGCCGCTCGGAGG
>CAZTAL010000034.1:0-3316 GCA_964611525.1 uncultured Prolixibacteraceae bacterium | reverse complement strand
AGGGAAGAAGCAAAGAAAATAGAAATTTTCCCTTCGTATATAGAGGAATATGATTTTTAAAATATAAATGGTAGTACTATTTTTGTAATCAATGAAATTAATCAAAAACAACAGATATGAACAGGAAAAAACCTTCGAATTGATATTCAGGAGGTACTATGTCAGGTTATGTGGTTTTGCAAATAAATTCATTGGTAATACTGCCGAATCGGAAGAAATCGTGCAGGAGGCATTCCTAAATATCTGGAAGAAAAGGGATCAGATAAATTTTGATGATGACATACGGCCTTATCTTTTTAAGTCAGTGCAAAATCTCTGCTTTAATTTTCTTGAACATAAAAAAGTAGCAGATAATTACTATTCGGTTATTGAAGAAGTATATAAAAATCAAAAGACAGACTATCAAACTTATGAATCTGTTTTGTACCATGAACTCCAAACCAAAGTAGACGAAGCAATAAGTTCATTGCCGGACAGATGTAAGGAAATATTCCATTTGAGTTGAAATGAAGGCATGAAGTATCATGAAATAGCACAAAAACTGGGCATATCTGTAAAAACAGTTGAAACGCAAATGAGCAGGGCATTACAGTCATTAAGAAAAGAACTGAGGGATTTTCTGGTTGCGATAATAATTGCCCTTCTGTTTAGCTAGTTTATCGATATTTTTTAGCGCGTTCATCAGGTAAAACAATCGTCCGTAAATCTCAGGACTCCTGAATCAGGACGGTAGAGTATTGCCTTTTATTTCGGATCAATCGTGGCGACTAATTTTTAATTTGCTGCGTAATTGCTTTCATTTGCCACGTAATTGCTGAATGCTTAATGATATTTTCTTATATGTGATCATTATAAAATTTTACGGCTATGACAGATATCCGGTTATATACTAAGTTGGCGGGTTTGCCATTAAATTTAAAGGCTGAAGTTTCAGACTTTATAGATTTTCTTAGACAAAAAAAAGTAAAAGAATCAGGTAAAATAAAAAAAAGGGTGCCAGGCAAAGCAAAAGGGCTTATTAAGATGAGAAGCAATTTTGATGACCCGATTGAGGGATTTAAAGAATATATGTAATGGAATTGTTGATTGACACCCATATATTAATATGGTTTATTATTGATGATAAAAGGCTACCTCTAAAGACAAGGCAGATAATAGAAAATATTGAAAATGATTGTTTTATAAGTATAGCAAGTTATTGGAAAATAGCAATTAAACATTCATTGGGTAGATTATATTTAAATTCCGGCTTAGAAAATATATTCCAAATAATTGAAGAAACAGGTTTCGAGATACTACCAATTACTGTTAATCAGATTCTAAATAATGCCAGATTAGAATTCCACCATAAAGATCCGTTTGACCGGATTATTATTGCTCAAGCCATTAGTGAGAATTTATCAATTATCACAAAGGATGAACAGTTCAAGGAATATAAAGTACCATTGATTTGGGAAAAATAGCCAGTGTCAAAAAGTACTTTTTCGTTCGTTTAAAGGGTGGTTTTTTGTTTTCATTCTTATCTCAAGAAAGTAACCAACAGTAGTATTAAGAATCTACATTTTTTCAGGGCAATCCTGAAAAAATTGTTTCGAGGATATATTTTTTCTAATATTTAAATTTAGACCACATATTGGAAATTTTTGTGGCTTAAGCGTCTATACAACTTTTTTTGATTATTGACAATGAAGGATATTATTTCATTTCGTTTCCCAATATTAACGCACACTGGAGAACTTCATGACAATACCACTTTAGATATTTAGGTGGGAAAAATTAATTTTTTGTCAGGGTAAAATTGACCTTACCTGTGTTATCTTATAACAAAGCAAGTAAATGACGAAATTTATTGACAATACAATACTTTACCGTTTTCTGAATAAAGATACTTCGGAAAAGGAAAATAAGGAAATTCTTGACTGGGTTTCTGCCAGTGAAGAAAACCGCGAAGAATTCCGGAAAATTCATCATGCATACCATATTAGCAATCTTAAGCAATTCCAATCAGAAATAGATATTGATAAAGCCTGGGATAAGTTGTACAATAATTTGAAAAAATACGGAGGTAAATCAAAAATAGTTGATTTTAATCTGTTATTAAAGGTTGCAGCCTCTGTTCTTATTATTATATCAATCGGATTTGGCAGTATCTGGATCAATGAACATATATTTAAAAGGGAAAGTACTTCTATCGTTCAGTTTGAAGCCCCTTCAGGGGATAAGTCAAAAATTCAGCTTGCCGATGGCAGTGATGTATGGATAAATTCGGAAACAATTTTAACATACGATGTATCCAGTCCCAGACATGTTTCTTTAAAAGGTGAAGCATTCTTTGATGTTGAAAAAGATGAGCGGGAGCCATTCATGGTCGAGACAGCATCAGGAATGAAAGTTAAAGTAACAGGAACCCGGTTTAACCTCAGATGTTATCCAGATGATCCCATTGTAGAAACAACCCTTGAGGAGGGTGAGGTGATCATCGTAGGAGAAAATTCCAGGCGATTAGCGGTGTTAAATTCGGGACAACAAGCCAGGTATACCATACAGAATAATAATATTGATGTTAAAAGTGTTTCTCCTGAATTATATTCCTTATGGAAGAATAATGAAATACGTTTCTCTGACATTTCATTTCGTGACTTAGTGCCACAAATCGAGCGATGGTACGGAGTTACGATAGAATTAGACTCTGAAATAAGCGGTAAAGACCGGTTTACAATGGCCATTAAAACTGAAAGTTTACGCGAATTGCTCAGTATGATGAAATTAACTTCAAGATTTGAGTATGAAATAGATGGTTCAAAAGTGCAAATAAATGCAAAATAAAAGAAGGAAAGTGTCCGACCACCTTCCTTCCGATAATCACCGCGAGGGTGACATTATTAATATTTATTAATTAACACTGTAAAAATATGAAAAAAAAACGATGGTTTTACAATTGCAGGCGAAATCCCTGCATGAAAAGAATTTTTAGGATTATGAAAGTAACGACTTTTTTTCTGTTTGCAATGTTTTTTCAGGTTTCTGCAGCCGTTTTCTCGCAAAACAGCGGTCTTATAAGCCTGAAAGCTGAGAACGAATCTGTCAGGGAGATACTCCTGTTGATCGAGGATCAAAGTAAGTACAGGTTCTTGTATAACAGTAACAACATTGATGTTGAACAGAAAAAAAGTATTGATTGTCAGGCTAAAAGTATTGAAGAAGTTCTGGATCTGCTTTTTAAGGGCACAGGTATAAAATACCGTTCTTTTGAACGTAACTATGTTCTTTATAAGGGACATAGAGATTTGCTTATGCCTCCGAGGGATTTGGTAAC
>CAZTAL010000033.1:0-5078 GCA_964611525.1 uncultured Prolixibacteraceae bacterium | reverse complement strand
AATGAAAAGACAGGCATATGGATTTAGAGATATGGAATTTTTTAAGCTGAAAATTTATAGCTTGCATGAGAAAAACTACGCATTAGTCGGATGAACCTTTTTAATACAACAATACAAATATGTCATTAACAAAAATGTCATGGAAAAGGGAAAAATATGGTAAAAAAACAGGCAAATAAAATCATTGACAACAATTTATTCGTCAACCTATAAATTGGTATTTCTCTGATATATAAATGATTAATAAATATTTTAGTATTGATTTTGACGAAAAAATGTTGCATTTGTCAATATTATGCAACATAACGATGCATTTTGGAACGTTTATTCAAGAATTTCATGTACGACTCGTCATCATGAATAATAAATGAACTGTTCATTGCATTTGATTCTTCTGCCTTGTTCCATAGTATAATATGTACTTTTATAATAGTATTAGCCACCGACATTCTGTTCATTTTTTTACTTGTGATATCGGACAATAATTATTTCTGTTTCGCTTAATTCTTATGAATGATCAATTGCTCTGCAAGTAATATCCCTTCCTTTTCTTAAATCATAATGCATACATATGCACTTTTTTTCTATATTTATTAAAATAGGACAAATTTGTTCTGATATTATTAAAATAATCATAGAGAAGATATTAAATTTGGAATAATGAAAACGAAAAAGAAAATAGTAAAAAAACAAACTGATAGAAGCATGATTCTCTATTATTTACACCAGCTTGATGATAACGAGATGAATATATCCTTTATTGCTAAAAGAGTTGGCGTTAATAGAACCACTATTTTTCGTTGGAAAAGAAAGTATTGGAGTGAATACTTGATCAGAGAAAATGAAATCAAAAACCAACTTAATGATATTGACGAAGTAAAAAAAAGAACTGTTAAAGAGTTTGATGATTTAAAAAGTTTATTCCAAAAGTTATTGAAAACGGCACTTAAAAGAGTTCGGGAGATTCTTACCGATCCCGAAGAAATGAAAAAATTATCAAATCGGAATCTAATACAACTGATAAGTGTTGTCGCTCCTTATGCTGCTGAAAAAATGAGTGTGCCGGGAAGTGATAACACGGCAGAAAACATGAAATCAATACATACTGCATTTGTTCAAAACATCGCAAGGCAAATGAATATCAAAGGTTATAGAAAATTACAGGAAAATGATAAGAAAAAAGATCAAACATAAATTTATCCTTAATTTACTTTTCTTAAAGTGGATTGTTTAAAATATGGATGAGTTACTAAATTTTGCGCAGTTTCTTCTTTTGAGACTTTTATATACTTTAAAAATTCGCTTTCTGTCTTATGACCGGATATTTTCATAATGTCTATTACCGGAATACCAGCCAAATACATATTGGTGCAACCTGAACGGCGGGCAGTATGCGTTTTAATCAAGTCATGTTTGGGAATGGTTTTTTTAACCCGCAATCCTCCTTTAATCGATTCAACTAAAATCGGTTCATTTATTTTAGCCTTTTCGGCTACCTTTTTGATATAGCTATTTACCTTCTGTTCATAAGTTTTTGGAAGTGTATAATTGTATTTTTTCAGAATCATTTCGGCTTCAGCTTTCAAGGGTATTAGCACTTTTTCGCGGGTCTTTTGCTGAACCATTTCCAAAATCTTAGTATTATTCACAAAGGTTTTAACATTTTCCTTCCTAATTTTTGAATAATCAGAATACCGTTGCGCTGTGTAACAACCGATTAAAAAAACATCACGTGCCAAATCAAAATGTGGTAAATCAGATAGGTCAAGTTGATACATTTTACTTAATTCAGAATCTGATAAATAAACATTGTATGAATCATAGTTTGGAGCCTTAAACGCACGTCTCTCAAATTCTGAACTATTATGAAATCCTTCATCTTTTGCAGCCTTCATAAGTGTTTTAAGCGTTTTAATGTGTTTCCCAATGGTAGATAACCTGTATCCCTTGTCATTGAAAAACTGTACAAAATCATTATAAAAGTCAATGGTAATATCATCGTAATTCAACTTCTTCTTTCTTTCTAACTGATATAAATCGAATTGTGTTTTGAACGACCGAATACTTTTAATGGTGGATGCTGTAAACCTTGTCTTTTTCTCAGTCAACCTTTGTCCACTTTTTATCTCTCCTAAATATTTTGTGATATAAGCGTTCAATGTGTATAACAGCTTCCTATCCTTCATTCCTCGTTCCTCATCGAGCAAATTTTTCATTAGTTGGGGCGTAACATCAATGTTTTTGTTTACCTGTTTACGGTACACCTTTTTTGCCAGATTTTCAAGATTGTCCATTCTCGTATTAAAGTTCTCATAATCGAATTTAGAGACTTGCTTAGCTCTGTAATCCGGTTTATCCTTCCAAAGATGAGGGTATATCTTTTCACCGGTACTGTACTTAAGCGGAATATACTTCTTTTTACCCAATGAAGTCATTTCATAATACCCGAAGTTGAAGAACATTATTACAGGAGTTTCCTTCTGTTTGGCGGGTGTTACTTTGGATTGTGGTTCACGTAACTTAAAGATTACATTTATTGCCATATTCGTATCGGTTAAAACGTGTATTCAAAAATAAGAAATTTTTAATTGGGGGAAGAATCAGGGGAAGAATATTTTTAACTTTATTTTATTTTATTAAATTTTATTAAATTTTAAAAGTGCATAAAATAAACCATTATAGAAGGATTAGTTGTAAAAAATGATTAAATAAGAATTTGAAATTTGAGGTGCGAGTGGCACCACTTCTAAAAAATATATTCCCGCTGAAATTCATCTAATTACGACGGGATTTTTTATTTCGGGAAAAAATCAGGGGAATAAAAGTTTAATCTAATTCTCAGAGTAATTCCATTTTTGAGCAAATCCAAGAATCCCAATTCAAGACCTTTGATGATTAATTCATCACTAATCCGTTCAAGTGTTGCACTTTTATTTTTTGCGGTTATATCTTTAATTGTCTGAAATACAATCAGTTTCTGTTATGCTTAGAAAAGGTGGTATTATTTTAAACCGGTAAGTAGTACCGTTTCAGACCGGCATCGAAAACAATCAGAGCTATAGTACTTTAATAATAGATTTAAGGGCTATATTAGTAACTGTTTACTCCAGACCGACTTTACCCTGTTTTTGATACAGCTCATCCAACTCCTCCCATCTCTCCTTCATTTGTTCAAGCCGTTGCCGATTTGTCTGTTTCCACTGTGGGTCCCCAAAATTATAGAAATCGTCAACTAAATTATTCAGTTCCTACTTCCTGATCAATACGATCTACCATAGCAGCATGTATCGCCATCTTGATCGACTGCAGATACTTCTCATCTTGTGTTAACTCATACCATGGCCTGGCATGACGAATCTCTCCGGGTATCGAATCTTTCAGATATCTCTCAGGCCAGCTCCACGGCGCGGTAACATGGTATTCAAATCCGCTGTTCTCTCCTATAGCAAATCCCATCCTCCTTTGTCTCTCATAACGCTCACGCTTAAGATTCTCCCATCCCTCAGTATAACGGTCACGATCAGAGTAACCAAGATCATCGGTTATAATTACAACTATATTGGGTGGATATGGATCTTGAGAATATTTTAAACCCTTAACCAATAACGGTTGTAAAAAAAATAAAATCGATAAAGCATAAAAAAAATTATTTTTCATATTTCAAGTCCAATGTATTTAATATCAGATTTTTAATCTAAAATCGTTGAGTCTGCAATTTACATCTTTTCTTTCGCATATAAAGGCTTAAAATTAATCAGGAATTTTTTTACTGTCCCCTGTTAATTTTTTCCATTCAATTAAATTTGTTTTTAATTCATTTACTTTTTCAGGATATTCATTATCATTAATAAGATTATTTAATTCATACGGGTCATTTCCAATATTAAATAATGCCTCATCGCCAATGTCCGACAAAATATATTTCCATTTATCCGTAACTACCATTCTGTGTCCTTCGCCTAGTGATCCCCCAACTCCTACGCTTTCACTTACAACATAATCCCGGGTTTTTTCCACAGAATCCGACAAAATAGGATTTAAGGAAACACCCTGACAATAATCAGGTATATTTATTTCAGCAAGTTCTAAAATTGTCGGGAAAATATCAATACTGGATATCAGTGCATTAGTATGTTGACAGTTTTTCTTTAATTTATCCCAATAAATAAAAAAAGGAACCTTGACAGATTCTTCATGCATAGTGAGTTTATTGCCAAGTCCGTGATTACCTAAAAAATAGCCATTATCAGATAAGAAAATTACCAAAGTATTTTCCATTAATCCTTTTGAATCCATTTGTTTAATTAATTCACCTATTTTATAATCCAGACGGCTGATGGTAGCATAATATGCCCTTGAAAATTCTCTGATAATTTCAGGTGAACGGGGAGGACCGGCAGGTAGATTTTTATAATTATTTGTATAATCTGAATCTCTGTAATAATTTTCACCAGGTAATCCCTGATTAAAAAAACTTTTTTTGACAGGCTTTTCTCTAAAATTTTTATCAAGTGGAATTTCAGTAACGTTATAAAGGCTCAGCCATTTATTATTAGGGAACAACGGCACGTGAGGTTGCCTTGTTGCCACCCATAATAAAAATGGTTGTTGATTTTTTAATTCAGCTATTTCATTAATAAAATTGTATGCATCTTCAAAAGTGCTTTCATCATCAAAATCATATGTTTCTTCACCAAATTGGAATCCATAATTTTTAGGTTCATTAAGATGGGACTTTCCACAAAACCATGTTGTATAATTTGCATTTTCCTTTAAAAGCTGAGGTAAAGTTTTAAATTTTCTATCAGTCACAACATTTTTAATAAAAGATCTAGTATCTAATGCGACAGTGCCATTGGTCTGAGGATACAGGCCTGTCATAAGACTTGCCCTGCTTGCAGCACAAATTGGAGTGGTAATGTAAGCATTGTTAAATATTAACCCATCACCTGCCAGACTGTCTAAATTTGGGGTATGTACTATATCATTGTTGTAACCAATGGCACGGAAAGCCATATCATCGGCAATAATAACTAAAAAGTTAGGTTTTTGTATTTCGTTATTTTTTTTAGTACATG
>CAZTAL010000032.1:0-16775 GCA_964611525.1 uncultured Prolixibacteraceae bacterium | reverse complement strand
GCTCAATCACCCAGTTGCTTTATTTTAAACCTGTCAACCTGTGCAGGATTATGTTCCTGTTTAAAAATGGATTCTATCTTCTTCACAATTTCAGGATTTTCAGAGGAAACATCATTTAATTCCCGGATATCTTCTTCCAGATTATAAAGATGTATATGCAGACTGTCCTTAAAAATATTCTTCCGGATTCCTTTCCACTTGCCCATTCTCACTGCCTGTTGTCCACCGGAAGCAGGAAATTCCCAATACAAAAATTCATGTTCTTTTTGATTCTGTTTACCCAACAGTGTGGGAAGAAAACTTATACCGTCCGTATCTTCAACCGGATCCACTCCCACAATTTCACAAAGAGTAGGCATTACGTCATAAAAGGCAGAAATATGACCGGTTTCTGTTCCGGGTTTTATTTTACCCGGCCAATGAGCAATCATAGGTTCCCGGATACCCCCTTCCGTGAGGTTCCCTTTTCCCCATCCACGCTCACTCTTAAAAGGCTTTGCACTGTCGAACCACGGGGAATCAGTGCCTCCGTTATAAGTAGGCCCGTTATCACTGCTAAATATAATAAGTGTATTATCATAAATTCCCTGGTCTTTTAACTGTTGAACCAGTTTACCTACATTCTCATCAAGGTAAGAAACCATTGCCGCATAGCAGGCATGTGGATACCTCTGTGGAAAATATCCCCTCTCTCCAAGATACGGTTCTTCATCTCCGAATTTTTTAACATAGTAATCAATCCATCTTTTCGGTGCCTGCAAGGGGGCATGAACAAGAGGTGATGCCCAATATAAGAAGAAAGTCCGATCAGTATTTTCTTTGACAAAAGAACTTAACTCTTCAAACATAATTTCAGGTGAATAATCAGTCAGGGTATATTGAGAATAACTTTCTTCGGATAAGGGATCTGCATCTTCAGGCAGTAATGTATGAGGAGCAACAGTATCATTATCCAATATTAACTTCTCCCCGTTTTTCCAAAGATGTAAAGGATAATAAGTATGCGCCTGCCACTGACAAATATATCCGCAGTAGAAATCAAATCCCTGTTTATTTGGTGTGCTCTCCGAAGTTGGCGGTCCCAAACCCCATTTACCGACCATCCCTGTTTTATATCCTGCTTGCTGCATAAGTTCACCCAAGGTAACCTCACTGGCAGGCATGGGTCTTTGACCTTCGAGTTCAGGATTTGCAGAAATTGCAAGATAATCGCGTATCCTGCCCCTGTGGGGCATTTCATCGTTCGAACGAATATAGGCATGACCGGTGTGCTTACCTGTAAGTAATACACAACGTGACGGAGCACAAACGGGTGAACCGGCATAGTGCTGAGTGAAACGCATGCCGGAAGCTGCCAGTGCATCAATATTGGGAGTTTCAATTTTTTCCTGTCCGTAACACCCCAATTCCCCATATCCAAGGTCATCAGCCAAAATATAAACTATATTCGGTTTTTGCTCAGTTTTGGTTTCGTTGCAACCACCAAAAAACAATCCGGCGGCCGAGAACGGTAAGACAATCTTAAAAAAGAAATTTTGCATTAATTGGTTCATTTATTTCAAAATTAATATTTAAAAAATCTAAAAGAAAATTCTTATTGATAAAGTATTTTATTTATAATAAGGATTTCATATAAATCTGCGTCGCTTAATCATAAAAATCAGAGTGTATCTTTATTAATCATTAAATACCGATAACACTAAAGTAACAAAAAAATTAATTCGTATATTGAAAAAAAATTCATTTTTAAAATATAAGCAAATGAATTATAAAAAATTATTTCCGCTTTTGTTGTTAGCCGCACTCTCTTCAACAGCTCAAAACAGAATAGTGATTAACACGGACTTAGGTGAGGAAAAAATCAGCCGCCATATTTACGGTCACTTTTCAGAACATCTGGGAAGATGTATATATGGAGGGTATTGGGTTGGTGAAGACTCTGATATTCCGAATACAAACGGAATAAGAAACGATGTTGCTGAAGCCTTAAGAGAAATTGATATGCCGAATCTTCGCTGGCCGGGAGGATGTTTTGCTGACGAATACCATTGGATGGATGGTATAGGTCCCCGTGAAAGCCGGCCTGCAATGATAAATACCCATTGGGGAGGAGTAACCGAGGATAATAGTTTTGGAACCCACGAATTCATGGAATTGTGCCATCAGCTTGATACCGAACCGGTTATCTGCGGTAATCTTGGAAGCGGCACAGTCAGGGAAATGTCACAGTGGGTAGAATATCTTAATTCTGATAATGTCAGTCCGATGACCAATTTGCGTAAAACAAACGGTCGTGAAGAACCGTGGAGCGTGAAATACTGGGGACTAGGTAATGAAAACTGGGGATGCGGCGGAACTATGACTCCTGAATACTATGCAAATGAAATGCGGCGTTATTCAACTTTTGCTAAAAACTACGGCGAAAACCGGCTTTACCGGATAGCCTGCGGACCAAGCGGTGCTGACTATAAATGGATGGAGACACTGATGAAAGAAGGTAATCCCGGACGCAGTTTCCAGGGTATTTCACTGCACTATTATACTGTTTGCCACAATTGGGGAAATAAGGGTTCAGCTACCGACTTTGATGAAAGTGATTACTTCCTGACAATGAGCAAAACACTTTTTATGGATGAATTGCTGAAAAATCATATAAATATTATGGAAAAATACGATCCTGCAAACAGGGTAGGACTGATTGTGGATGAATGGGGCAACTGGCATGATGTAGAGCCCGGTACTAATCCGGGATTCCTTTATCAGCAAAATACACTTCGTGATGCTATGGTAGCTGCCGTCAATCTTGACCTCTTTAATAAATATTGCCGTCGTGTAAAAATGGCCAATATTGCACAAACAATTAATGTACTTCAGGCTATGATACTCACAAAAGATGATGAGATAGTAAAAACACCGTCTTTTTATGTTTTTAAAATGTATAAAGTGCATCATGACGCCACTTTACTCCCCGCGGTTATTGAAACAGAACTTTATACAGTTAACGAAGAAAGCATTCCGGCAATATCTGCTTCAACATCCAAATCAGATGAAGGAAATATTCATATTACCTTAAGCAATCTGAATCCGGATAAATCCCAAAAAGTTATCTGTGAGCTTCGTGGAATGGATAATGCCACCTTCGAGAAAGGTGAAATAATTACAGCAGAAAAAATAAATTCATATAATGACTTCGGAAAGGAAGAGGAAGTTTTTATTGATACATTTAATGATATAGAGATAGTAGATAATACGATTTATATTAACCTTCCTTCAAAATCAATCGTAATGATCCAGTTAAGATAATCAACGATAATCATAATAAATCAGCTTAAATCAGCGTCCGCTATTCTGGCATTTTCCCGTATATCTTGCAGAATGGAAATAAAGAGACACAGGATCATCTGTTCCTGATAAATTTAATCCGGAATACGAAGAATAGATAAACTCATCTACGATGCTTTACGGAAGAATCCCGCACGACCATCTCTGTTTGCAGAACTACCTGCTCATTAAAATTTTTACCTTTTTCTATGCACTCAAAAAATAATCTCGCAGCCTCTTTACCCATCTCCTTTGTGGGATGTGTAACCGATGTAAGAGTGGGTTCAACAACTGTGGAGTGAAACTCATCGGTAAAACCGACAAGGGCAATATCATCAGGTATTTTCAATCCATGATTTTTTATCTCCTTCATAGCAGCAAAAGCAACGGTATCATTTATACCAAAAATGGCATCCGGTCGCTCAGGCAGTGAAAGCAATTTTATGGTCGCATTGGCAGCATCAGTTGCACTGAGGTTACACGTAACAAGCAATGAAGGATCATAATTCAGTCCACATTTCTCCAAACCTTCACGGAATCCTTTTTTACGGTTTCGCGTAATGCTCAGGTATTCGGGGCCGGAAATATAAGCAATCCTGCGGCATCCATTTTCAGAAAAATGCCTGACTATGTTCTTCACGGCATTCACACCATCAACGGTTACAGTAGGTACATGCAAATTTGCAGGAACACGGTCGAAAAAAACCAGAGGGACTTCATTTTGGATCAAAAACTCAAAATGACTTATATCATTAGTTTCCTGACTCAGACAGACTATCAGGCCCTCTACCCTGGACCTGAGAAGATTTTCAATCGATTCAGATTCTTTTTGGTATGATTCATTTGACGAGGAAATTACAATAAAATAACCATGCTCCTTGGCTATTTCCTCAATACCTGAAATAATGGAAGAATAAAAATAGGTAACAATATCAGGGACAATGACTCCGATCATTTTTGTTTGCTGCCTCAACAATCCCATGGCAAGAGGATTAGGAGTATAATTTCTTTCATGAGCAAGCTTTTGTATTTTTTGGGTAAGCTCCGGACTGATATCCGGATGATTTTTCAATGCCCTGGATACCGTTGAGATGGAAACTCCCAGTTCCTTTGCAAGATCTTTTAATGATATGTGTCGCCTGACCATTGATTTAAAATATAAACAATTCCCCACTAATTCAGGGGAAATATAACATTAATTCCCAATTATATTTTTTACCGGTTAAATGGTAAAATAAAATTTCACTTCCTGAATAAACAAATTTAATAATTTATACATATGATATTAATCGTTACTGCTCTCTTTTTGTTCATAGCAGGATTCTTAGATGCTCAGCCGTTTCATATAGTACGAAATTTATAATCATCTGAGGTTTACAAATGAATCTAAACGGATACAACTATTTATTATTTAGTTCGTAGAAACATAATATCCGAAATATGTTTTACAGCATATATTTTCATCCGCAAAGCTTTGCGGAAAGCTTTGCAGTAAATATCACTCATTCAGCAATTTGCATAGTATAAAAAGATTGAACATCTTTGTGTAGGAAACAAAAAATTAATAAAATTAAGCATTAATAATTTTATCTGAAAAGTAAAATATGCTGAAATAAATATATATCAAAAAGTAGTGAATGCAGTACATATATTTTTAAAAAGCTTAATTCATTTAAGATTCAATGAATAGATATATTCAGAGCGAAAACAACTTCAAAAAAGTAAGACATTATAGAATAGAGTAATACTCGGAGACAATTAATTTATATTTTCAGACAAATAAAATTATAAACAAATGAAAAAGAGAGCAGTAGTAACAGGAGCAGGTGGTTTCATTGCAGGACACCTTGCAAAAAAGTTGAAAGACATGGGATACGATGTCAGGGCAGTGGACAAAAAACCGCTGACAGAATGGTACCAAGTACATGACGATTGCGATAATCTTGTTCTTGACCTTAACTTCAGGGATAATTGCTATACGGCAGTTAACGGATATAACGAAGTTTACAACCTTGCCGCTGATATGGGGGGGATGGGTTTCATAGAGAATAACAAAGCGGAATGCATGCTAAGTGTACTGATCAATACTCACATGCTCCTGGCTGCCCGCGACCTGGGGGTGACCAGGTATTTTTATTCTTCTTCAGCTTGTGTTTATAATGCTGAAAAACAAACTGATACGGAAAATCCGGGACTGAAAGAGGCAGATGCATATCCAGCATTGGCAGAAGACGGATACGGATGGGAAAAATTATTCTCCGAGAGAATGTGCCGTCATTTCATGGAAGATTACGGACTGATAACGAGAGTAGCACGTTTCCATAATGTTTATGGTCCGTTCGGTACTTATGAAGGAGGACGGGAAAAAGCCCCTGCTGCAATATCCAGGAAAGTTATAGAGGGGGAATTGTACGGAAAGGATGAGATCATTATATGGGGCGACGGTCAACAAACACGTTCCTTTATGTATATCGACGATTGTATCGAAGGTATCCTGAAAATAATGTACAGCGATATCGAAGAGCCGATCAATCTCGGAAGTGACGAAATGGTTAGTATCAACAAACTGGTTGACATCGTAGAAAATATTGCAGGATATAAGTTAAAAAGGAGTTACGATCCGGATGCTCCTAAAGGTGTACGCGGAAGAAACAGCGATAATACTCTTATTAAACAGTATCTTGATTGGGCTCCCTCCTACCCTCTGGTTGATGGTATGAAAAAAACATACACATGGATCAAAGAACAGATGATCGGAGAAAAAAATAACAAATAGTCTTAATGAAGGAAAAAACAGTAATGGTCAGCGGATGTTATGACCTGCTCCATGCAGGTCATATTGCCTTTCTGAAAACAGCCTCAAAATATGGCAAATTACATGTATTTATCGGTACGGATGAAAATATAAGATTATTAAAAGGCAAGTTCCCTTACTTCTCCCAGGACGAACGTAAATATATGGTACAGGCTGTCAGGTATGTTGAAAAGGCCCATATAGCATCGGGTTCGGGAATGCTGGACTTTGAACCGGATTTAAAAAGGCTGAAACCTGATATTTTTATAGTCAACTCAGATGGTTACACCCCTGATAAAAAGCGGTTATGCGAAGAAAATGGAGTTGAGCTTATCGTGCTGGAACGTATCCCTGAAGAAGGACTGCCGGCACGCTCAAGTTCCGCTTCAAAAAAAGAACTGAGATTTCCTTATCGCCTTTGTCTGGCAGGAGGATGGATGGACCAGCCCTGGGTCTCTGAAAAACATCCGGGATCAGTAGTGGTTTCACAAATATGGCCAACTATAGATTTCAAAGACCGCTCCGGTATGGCCACCAGTTCACGTAATGTCGGCATTGAATTGTGGGGCGACAATTTACCGGAGGGCGATCCGGTACGTAATGCGCAACTGCTCTTTGGAGCTGAAAATCCTCCCGGCTCTGAGTATATATCAGGTACCCAGGACCAAATAGGGTTACTTATGCCGGGTATCACCCGGATAGACTATGACGGAAAATTCTGGCCATACAATATTGAAAACACAACCGATCCCGAAACATGCGAATGGCTTTCAAAAGTCCTTCATCTTATTCCCCTGAAACCACGGCCCGAAGGATATAATCCGCTGCTTAAAAAAAATATTGATCCTGTTATTGTAAAACGACTGGGTAATTCGGGAATATCTTGTTATGAGGCTATTCTTGAAAAAAATGAAAAAAAACTTGGGAAAGCGATGAAAGAAACGTATTTATGCTGGAGGGAAATGCTGCCTTATACAGTTCCTGACCAGATAATGGAAGAAATGAAAACAAAATATTTCCCGGAATATTCAGGCGCAATAACTTCCGGCAGCGGCGGAGGATATATAGTTTTTCCGTCAGAAGAAAAAGTGGAAGGAACCATAAAGGTTAAGGTGAAATATTAACAATTTATTCAGACATGAATATTAATTTTACAATTATCTTCAAATTAATATCTTTATATCCTGTGATAAAAAATATTTTTCAGAATTATATCAATAATGAGTTCAGTATAAAAACTAAAATTCTAATTCAATAAATACTTTATGCCTTTTATAACTAATTGTAAAACAGTTTAATAAATCTTATAAATTTGTCTAACCAGGGCGCGAAGCGCCTTTTTAGACCGGTCTCAATAATGATATTAAAATTATAAACATATGAACAATATATATACAATAATAATGGCCGGGGGATCAGGAACTCGTTTCTGGCCCAGGAGCAAAGCAGCCAAACCAAAACAGTATCTGAATATCACCGGCAACGAATCATTATTACAATCAACTATAAACCGTTTTTTTAATATCAGTAATCCTGAAAACATTTATGTAGTATCAGGCAAATCACAAGCTACAATTCTTGAAAGCCAAACAAATATAATTCCAAAGAAAAACCTTATTTACGAGCCGTTTGGCAAAAATACACTGCCGTGTATCGGACTGGCAGCAATGTTTGTACAAAGGGTGAATCCGGATGGAATAATGGTGGTTTCCCCCTCAGATCATCTTATAAAAAACAATAAGCTGTTTAAGGAAACTGCGCTGGCAGCATCAAATTTAGCTGTTAAATATAAATCTATCGTTACAATTGGCATAAAACCCTCATATGCAGCGACCGGTTACGGTTATATACAAACGGAAAAAGAAATCGAAACAAATAATAGAATAAAACAGTATAAAGTAAAACAGTTTGTCGAAAAACCTGATGAATCAACTGCAGACAAATATCTTAAAAAAGGAGGATACTATTGGAACAGCGGAATGTTTGTTTTTAAAGTTACAGTATTTCTGGAGGCTGTGAAAAAAATAGCTCCTAATATATATACCGGATTAACAAAAATACAATCTGAAATCGGAACTCCGGAGTACGATAAAACTTTAGACTCTGTTTACCGGACTTTTGAAAATATTTCAATGGACTATGGAATAATGGAACATGCAAAAAATATATATATGGTGGAAGGAAACTTTGAATGGAATGACCTCGGAAGCTGGGAATCAGTATACCTTACTGATAAGAAAGACACTGACGGAAATTCGATATCAGGCGAAGCTATTGTCCTTGATTCAGAAAATTCGTATGTTTATTCTGATGAAGGGATTATTGCATTGATTGGACTGAAGGATGTTATTGTTGTAAAAGACGGCAATACATTCTTAGTTTGCAAAAGGGAGAATGCGGAAGATGTAAAAAAAATAACAGATAAACTTAAAGCTGAAAATAAGTATCAGTACTTGTAGAAATATATATTGTTAATCCTTTTGTGAAACGAATACGATAGAACATTTACAATAGTGGTGTAAAATGTAGTATTACATTAAGCGCTTAGGCCATAAAAGTTACCAATATGTTGTTAGTTTTAAGACAGGCAATATTTCCCGCAAGGCGGTTTAAAACTGTAAATCATAATTTATAATTTTCCTAGATCTTTATTATAGATATTTAGGTGTGATATAAACAATAAAATTTTAATAACATGAGATCTACTATTTTAGTATTACTGATCGCAGCACTTATTTCGTGCAAAACTCCAACTAAAAAAGAAGAAGTAAAATACACGCGTGACTGGCAATCACTTGCTCAGCATAACGAAGAACCTGAATGGTTCAAAGATGCCAAACTGGGAATATACTTTCACTGGGGTGTCTATTCAGTACCGGCCTATAGCACGGAATGGTATCCACGCCGTATGCATTTCAAAGGAAGCGATGTTTATCAACATCATCATGAAAAATATGGTCATCCTTCTGAATTCGGATATCATGATTTTGTCCCTATGTTCAAAGCTGAAAATTTTGATCCTGAGGAATGGGCCGACTTGTTCGTAAAAGCCGGTGCACGGTTCGCAGGACCTGTAGCCGAGCATCATGATGGCTTTTCTATGTGGAACAGTGAAGTAACCCCATGGAATGCCGCAGATAAAGGTCCTGAACGCGATATAACAGGGGAACTGAAAAAAGCATTTGATGAAAGAGGACTGAAACTGATAACAACCTTTCACCATGCAAAACATTTACAGCGATATAAAGGAAGGGAAAAGCAAGAGATAGAAAATAATACAGACAATCCGCAGCGTGCATTCAGAAACAGTCACTATCCTCTCTTCGAAGGCATGCCTCCTGCACAGGATGATCCGGAGCTTAATTATCTTTACGGAAATATACCGGAGGGAAAGTGGCTGGAAGAGGTTTGGTTCGGAAAGTTAAAAGAAGTAATCGATAAATACCATCCTGATATTATATGGTTCGATTCATGGCTCGACCAGATTCCCGAAGAATACCAGCAAAAATTTTGTGCCTATTACTTAAACCAGGCAAAAGAATGGGATAAAGAAGTTGTGATCGTCCGCAAACAAGACGACCTCCCCCTGGAAGTCAGCGTTAACGACCTGGAAAAATCACGTAAAAACAAGATGGGAGAAAAAGCCTGGATGACCGATGAAACAATAAGTACCGGAAGCTGGTGCTATACTGAAGACTTACAGATAAAACTCCCGGAGGATGTCCTGCATGTCCTGATAGATATTGTCAGCAAAAATGGTGTACTTCTCCTGAACATTTCTCCTAAAGCAAACGGCACAATACCTCAGGAACAAAAAAATGTCCTTATAAAAATGGGTGACTGGCTTTCTAAATACGGGGAGTCAATATATGAAACACGTCCATGGTATACCTTTGGAGAAGGACCGACCAAAGAACCGGAAGGCCATTTCAGTCATCACCGTGAATTCCTGAAAATAAAATATTCTCCAAAGGATATACGATATACAACAAAAGGAAATATAATTTATGCCATTATTCTGGGCTGGCCGGGGAATAATGAAAGTATCCTTCTGGAATCATTTGCCGCAGATGAATGGAAGTCCCCTGAAAAGATCAGGGAAGTAACATTGCTGGGATACAAGGGGAAGATTGACTATGAACTGGCAGAAGAAGGGCTAAAAGTTACTACCCCTGATGAAGTTGTTAATGATATGGCTGTTGTCTTCAAAATTGAATGCGATAAATAAAAAATATATATTTGTAAAAAAATATTTTAAAGATATTTAAAACTAATTAAAATGAAGATCATCAAATTAATAATGCTAATAACTTTATTTGCCGGTTGTCAGTCAGGACAAAACAAATCGTCCCAAATGACCGAGAAACCGAATATCGTTATTATTTACATGGATGATCTGGGATACGGAGATGTAGGTGCTTATGGGGCTACCGAAATTAATACTCCGAACATGGATAAACTTGCTGAATCAGGTGTTCGCTTCACTAATGGTCATTCCTCTTCTGCTACATGTTCACCCAGTCGTTATGCTCTGATGACAGGTCAGTATCCGTGGCGCAACAAAAATGCTAAAATATTATCAGGAACAGCACCTCTTCTGATCGGAACCGATCAGGTGACCATTCCCAAAATGCTGAAAGAACAAGGTTATCAAACCGGCATTGTCGGGAAATGGCACATGGGTCTCGGTGACGGCAACGTAGATTGGAATAAAAAGATATCACCCGGACCCAATGAAGTGGGTTTTGATTATTCATTTATTATGGCAGCTACGCAGGACCGTGTGCCAACCGTTTATATTGAAAACGGTAAGGTAGTCGGACTGGAAGAAGATGATCCCATACAAGTAAATTACAAAAAAAATTTCGAAGGAGAACCTACCGGCAAGGATAATCCTGAGCTGTGCAAAATGATGTGGGACCATGGTCATAATAGCAGCATAGTAAATGGTATTCCGCGAATAGGGTTTATGAAGGGCGGAGAAAATGCAAAGTGGGTTGACGAGGACATGGCAGATACTTTCCTTAATAAAGCAAAGGAATTTGTGAAACAACATAAGGATGAAAAATTCTTTCTCTATTATGCTCTGCAGCAACCCCACGTTCCCAGGACTCCCCACCCTCGGTTTGTTGGGTTATCGGGAATGGGGCCTCGTGGTGATGTTATTGTTGAAGCTGACTGGTGTATTGGAGAATTTATGAAAACTCTCGAAAAAGAAGAATTGAGTGAAAATACATTAGTTATTTTTTCGAGTGACAACGGTCCGGTATTAAATGACGGTTACATAGACGATGCTGTAGAAAAATTAGGGGACCATACTCCATGGGGACCGCTGAGAGGAGGAAAATACAGTCTTTTTGAAGCAGGTACGCGCGTTCCTTTTGTTGTTTACTGGAAAGATAAAATTACCCATGTTGAATCTGATGCACTCATTTGTCACATCGATATAATATCATCACTGTCACAACTTGTTGGAAGCGAAACAAGGGGACCTGACAGCCAGGAATTACTCGATGTTCTATTAGGAAAAAGTCAGGATGGTCGTGAAGAACTTGTTATGGAGGCTACTTCACGTACCGCTCTTCAAAAAGGAGAATGGATAATGATACCTCCTTACGAAGGACCTGCGGTTAACAAAAATGTTAATATTGAACTGGGCAACTCACACGAATTCCAATTATATAACTTAAGCAAAGATCTGGGAGAACAAAATAATCTGGCAAAACAAAATCCTGAAAAACTACGGGAAATGGTTGAGACCTTTGAAAGAATAAGAGGTAAAGAATTTAGTGATATTCAACAACTTGAATTGAAGTAACAAATAAAAACAAATGAACAGATTTAAAATTATTATTCTGCTGCTCACTATTATTAGTAATGTGAGTATATTATCTTCCCAAAACATTTATGACGGTACTATTGGCGAAAAAGAGATTCTTACTCCCCTGCCTGAAAAATCCCCCCGTATTAACGGCCCGAAAGTTTACGGAGTGAGGCCTGGTAAAAAATTTATATTCCGTATTCCCTGTCAGGGTGAACGCCCGATAATTTTTAAAGCAGAAGGTTTGCCGGAAGGACTTCTGTTCGATTCAGAAAATGGTATAATCTCGGGAAAAGTTCCTGATAAAAAAGGTGATTATCAGTTAATAATTACTGCCGGTAATAAGCACGGCCAAATTTCACGTGAGTTTAAAATCATTGTTGACGAAAAAATAGCACTCACACCGCCCACAGGATGGAACTCATGGGGTGGACATATGGTAACTGTTTCGGATGAAATAATGCGCACTGCTGCTGATATCTTTGTGGAAAAAGGACTGGCAGATGCAGGCTTCCGGTACATCGGAATTGATGATTGCTGGATGCGGTTAAATCAGGAAATGTATGATGAACGTCCGGAACAGGTTAAAAAGAAACATGCTGCTTACGATTACAAGGCTAACGGAATAATCGGCGACATCCGGGACGCGAAGGGAAATGTTTTGCCCAATGGAAAATTTTCTGACATGAAGGCTATGACAGATTATATCCACAGTAAAGGGTTAAAAGCTGGAATATATAGCAGTCCCGGAAAAACAACATGTCAAAGATGGATGGGTTCTTATGGTCACGAGAGAGCAGATGCAGATCAATATGCCCGTTGGGGTTTTGATCTTCTCAAATATGATCAATGCAGCGGAGGAAGACCTCTCAGGGAATTGAAAAATACGGTTCCGGGATTTGAGACTAAAGATTTTTGGGAATCAATGGCTAATTATCTACGTGTTCAGGATCGTGACATACTTTTCAATCTTTGTCAGTACGGACAAGAGGAACCGTGGACATGGGCGCCTTCCATTGGAATTCAATCATGGCGTATTGGCGGGGGCCTTAACCATAACGTAAAAAATTATTTCAAGCAGGCACTGAGAATTGCAGGGGAATTGCGTCATTACAGTAAACCCGGACAGTGGAATGATCCCGATTTTATGTATATCCACAGAATCAAAGATGTAACTAAAATGGGAGAGCCTTCTGAAGAAATTCCTTTAAATACTAACCAGCGATACCAGTATGTTACCCTTTGGTCAATCATCTGTGCTCCTTTTTTCTTTTCCTGCGATATTAATGAAATTGATGAATTCACTGTGAGGTTGCTGGCAAATGCTGATGTGGTAAATATTAACCAGGATGCGCTGGGACATGTTGCGGAGATTATCAGGGACAATGACAATGAAACAATAATGTTTAAAAAACTGTCTGACGGCTCAAAAGTTCTTGCTGTTTTTAACAAAGATTCAAACAATAAAAGTGTTATAGAAATAAAATGGAGTGAATTGAAAAACTCCGATCTATTTTCTGTTTACGATGTATGGCGACAAAAAGAAATCGGATCATACAAAGACAGGATATCCATGAAATTGAGTCCGAATGGAGTGGCACTTTTACAATTACATAAATAATATATACCTTTAAAAAGGTTAATTAATAATTAGAAAAATTGTTATTAATTGCTTATTATTCAGATATTTAGAATAAAAAAAATAAGATAAAAACATCACATTAAGGATAAAAAATACAAA
Source organism: uncultured Prolixibacteraceae bacterium (assembly GCA_964611525.1). GTDB lineage: Bacteria > Bacteroidota > Bacteroidia > Bacteroidales > Prolixibacteraceae > JAAYJR01. The sequence goes on along the minus strand of CAZTAL010000032.1, from coordinate 3,098 downwards.
TAAAAAATTAAACGGCCAATCAAAAGTTGTTAAAACCTCATTCACAGGGAATAACATTACCAGGTATTCAGGTCTTAACACAATAGCAAAACACATGAACAAACAAGGCATCATAAAATCTATCATTACCCTATTTCCAACCGAATGGCATAGCGCTACAAAATTTGGGATTAATCAGGTTATGATTTCCATTGTCATGGCATCTTTTTGCGGAATAAACTGTATTTGCAGGGTATCTTCTTTTACTGGTGATGGTTTGGTTAGGGTTTTATTGGAACTTAATAAGGCAATAAACGAGAATGCTATATCTATAGCGTTAAAGAAATTTGGCCAAAATGGTGTCCGAAAATTACAATCCGTTTTGTTGTCAAAAAATGCCTATTGGTTAAAGGAAAGCGCTCTGACAAGTATAACGTTGGATGCTGACTCAACAGTAAAGTCGGTATGCGGCAACCAGGAAGGGGCAGCCAAAGGATTTAATACAACAAAAAAAGGCGCGAACAACTACCATTCCCTTTTAGTTTTTGTCAGTGAAATGAAGCTATTGTACTATACATGGTTTAGAACAGGTTCAGCCTATATAAGCAACGGCATTGCTGATTTTCTCAAGGAAGTAAAAATCAGTTTGCCTGAAACCATAGATAAGGTATTCTTCCGGGCTGACAGTGACTTTTTTTCAGGGGAGCTTTTCGATTTATTGGAATCTTATGGTTTGGATTATCTTGTCAAAGTGAAACGAGTCAAGAAAAATTTTTCATACTTGGACTACAAAATGATTGACGAGTTCCATCTCATACCTTTGAAGATAAATAATTGTAATGAGATGAAAATGAAGAACCTGGAAAAGTTGCTTGAATCTAAAATCTGGGAGCCGATCAAAGGGATGAAAGATATTGAAATCTGTGAGTTTACCTATAAAGCACATGTATGGAGCAAGTCAAGGACATTGCAAGCCATACGCAGTGTTAAAGAATATGTAGAGGTTGAATATTTTGGTGAAAAATCCATTGTTCCGGTTTGTCAATATTCCTGTTATACAAGTATTTACGACATGTATGCTATCCAATTTCATGAGATTTACAAACAACGTTTCACAAGTGAATTTTGCGCTGAGCGAGACCAATCAAAACTTGTTTTGAATTGGCAAGCGAATGTGCAAAATCTGCGGAGCAAAATATGGATTGAACAGATAAAAGGGCAACCCATGGCAGGAGCTACACTGACAGATGATTTTTGGGCGAACTATATTTTGTGGCAGTTATGCGCCAAAAGAAGAGCAAATTCAGGAGTCAGAAACACCGGACATTTATTGACTGGTTTATATCAGTTCTTGCCAAAATAACCAGTAGCGGCCATCAAATGGAAATAAAATTATATGAACATCATTTTTACAAAGCCGACTGGGTGGAGCTTGACAGGCTCATCGCAGCGGCATAAAAACAAAGAAAGGATGAAAATATCATGATAAACTCGAGAATTTATGGGATAGGTACGTTCTATTAGCTCAGAAAATGAAAATTAAGGGGCATATTATGCCCAAAAGACAAGGGATATAGAATATTTTTGACTGGAGTTAAACTAAATTGGCCACGATAAAATAACTTTTGTCTTAATGCCGGTGATAAAACCGACTCAAAAAATTCAATTTAGATATTTAAGTAGAATTTTTATGTAAGTTTGATAGCAAATTAAAAAATTCAAAGGGATTTTGTAATAATACGTTTTAGACATAAAGGGTTTTAAGAAGTCTGAATATTAAACATCTTTTTATAATGTTCTGAATCTGTCAAAATTCCTCCGCTTGTTTTGTAGAAATCGTCACATAAATTAAAAACGCCATTAATTGTTTTTTTCCACCGTGCATCGGTATAGGGATGATAGCTTTCCATTTGCTTCCAGTTTTTATAATTCTGGTGGCCATTTGTTTCCAGCAGGCCGGTACCTAGCCCAGGGAAAGGATCAAGGCGGGCAGCGACATTTTTATTCCAGTCAACTAAAATAGGATTTACGGTAAGATCTGCACAGAAACAAGGAACATTACGCTGTTTAGCAACATTAGCAATTTTTAATGTTATGCTGAGGGTTTTTGCAATGGCTTTTAAAGCGATGGCCTTATACCCCATCTCAATCCGTTCAATAGCATAGGCATCGGTATGAGCACTTTCATCCGCAGCTAATCTTAAAGGTATATCACTCACATCTATTTTTAATTTTTCGGGAAAGGGTTCTTCAATAACGGCAATCTGATCAAAAGCACCTATTTTCTTAGCATGATCAATTAGTCTAAGAAGGGTTTCTTTTTTTTCATAACGGCCGTTTGCATCAAAATAATAGGGCAATTTACCGTTTTCTGAATGCGTAGTAGTATAATGACCAATTGCGTTATGTATTTCGGTTAACCGGGCTTTGTCCTTTTCCAGCATTTCTTCCTGTGTGCCAGGTTGCCCTATTTTTATTTTCATAAAGAAATAACCATCTTCCACTGCCTGCTTTATTTCAGAAACTGGTATGGAATAAGCCATCAGCGGGATGCTGGCAACTGTTTTACTCCGGTGCGAAACGGCAGGACGCCATTTTTCAGGAATCATTTCATCGAAGGTGTCAAAGCTATTTTCTTTTGCATACAGCATCCAGATTGCATTGTCAACACCAACCAGGGCATTTAATGCAAAAGTCTCACGTAAGTTTGGATTCCCGGTTATTTTTTTTCCATATTCCAGCACTTCTTTCCATATCTCATCCAGTAACCCGACAGGGTCGGTGAATGTTTGCCCTTTTAACATTTGCATGGCATACTCGGTCATGGCATACATTATAGCGTTACCTCCACTTTCGGAGTTTTGAGCAAAAACGTCCGCATCAGACCATAACACATTCTGTGTGCATAAACCAACTTTTGAAATGCCTGAAGCACTTTTCATCCAGGATGCAGTTTGCCATATTTCGGTCATGTAACCGCCTTTAAATCCAAACGGTCGAATGAGTGGTTCCCGTTCAAAATTGGAATTCACTTCACTGATTTGAATGTTTTTCATTTGTTTATCGTTTTTACATGATGCCAGCAAGTTTGGAGTTCCCACTATCATAGAAGCTCCTGT
>CAZTAL010000031.1:0-8883 GCA_964611525.1 uncultured Prolixibacteraceae bacterium | reverse complement strand
TCAAAATAGTGTTAGTCTATAAAGTTAAGAGTCTGGTTCAGAAAGTTCGCTGACAAGGCTTGTGAAGCCCGAAAAATGTGAGTTTACTATTCGTAAATGACCATTTTGAGGGCAAGCATAACGTAGTCAGCGGATTTTATGGACAGACTCAAAATAATAAACAGAAAAAAATGGAAATAGTAATACTTGTTATAATAGTGTTAATGATAGCATCTGCAATAGCTGCAGCGATTTTCAAGGACCTGATGAGTGCAGTAATTGCTTCTTGTATTGTCAGCCTGATTGCTGCTGTGCTGTTTTATTTTCTTCAGGCTCCCGATGTTGCCATGGCTGAGGCAGCAATAGGAGCTGCCCTTGTTACAGGTGTATTTGTTATTGCTGTTAAAAGAACCAGACGATTTGAAGAATGAGAAAATATTTATGTATCATATTACTTGTGATAATTGCCGCGGGAATTGCAATTTCATTAAGAGAAATACCTTTCGGTCTGTCCAAAACAAAAATAGGTGAATATTTCATAGACAAAGGAATAGAGGATACGGGGGCGGTAAATATAGTAACTTCGGTAGTAGTTAATTACCGTGCCTTTGACACTTTGGGTGAGATCACCATACTTTTTGCGGCGGCAGTAGGTCTGGGTGCTGTTCTGGGTACTCACAGAAAACGCAAAGCAGGGGAAAAAGTCGAGCCGGCTAGTCTTATCGTTTATACCGGATGCCGTTTCCTGTTTCCCATAATAATGCTTACTGGTGCGTATATATTTATTCACGGACATTTAACACCGGGCGGCGGATTTCAGGGTGGCGCGATCGTTGCTTCGGCTTTTCTGCTTATGTACCTTGGTTGTCAGGGAAAAAGAATAAAAACTAATGTAAGTACTGTTGTGGAAGTACTTGGGGGATTAACATTTATAGGATTAGGGATAGCAGCTATGATAATGGGGAAAGAATTCCTCTATAATTTTCTGCCTAAGGGTGAGCCGAATATGCTTATTAGTGCAGGCATTATTCCTTTGATCTATATTGCTATCGGATTTAAAGTAGGCTCGGAACTAGCCGGCATTATTGATAACTTAATAGGGAAAAGTCAATGAGCTACTTAATTGATTACATATATTATATCGGAGCTTTCAGTCTGATTTTTATCGGATTATACATTATAGTTGTTAAAAAGAATCTGATAAAGGTGATAATTGGACTGAGTATTTTAGACACAGGAATTAACCTATTTCTTATTACAGTTGGTTATATCAAGGAGGGAACAGCTCCCATATTTTCAAAACCCGGACTTGAAAAAAGTACTATGGTTGATCCTGTTCCGCAGGCTCTGGTGCTGACAGCAATCGTTATCGGAGTGGCTGTTCTGGCACTTGCACTCTCTTTGGCTATAAGATTATATAAGCATTATGGAACTCTTAATTTACGTAAAATAAAAGAACAAAGATGGTAAATCCGGTACTTCTTATAATAATACCCCTGGGGTTTGCATTCGTGATCCCTTTTTTTGGATTTATTTCGAAAAAGATAATTAAGTTCATTCCGGCTGTCGCTCTTCTTTTTAATCTTATTATCTGTATAAAACTTTTCCCCAGAGTTTTGGAACAACCTGTAACTGTCTCGATAGGCGGATTTGCACCGCCTTTCGGAATTAATCTTGTTGCAGGACCGGTGGGGATTTTATTTGCTTCACTTATTGCTTTGGTCGGATTACTGGTTTCGATATATGCATTTGATTATATCAGGGAAGGATCCCGGCAAAAATATCATATGCTTTATTTAGTGCTTCTTACCGGAGCAACCGGTGTGGTACTGACAGGCGATATATTCAATCTTTTCGTTTTCTTTGAGATTCTTTGTATTTCGTCTTATTCCCTGGTAGCATATTTTGGCGATAAGTCCGGTATCGAATCTGCTGTGAAATATCTTATCCAAGGAGCTATAGGTTCAGCTTTTATTCTGATGGGAGTCGGATTGCTATACGGATTGTTCGGAACTCTCAATATGGCTGATATTGCTGCTAATATTAAGTCAGTCAATTCTGTTGCAGTTTTTACGCCAATGGTATTATTAGTTACCGGATTCGGAGTAGAAGCAGCCATCTTTCCTCTGAACGGCTGGTTGCCGGATGCACATTCTTCTGCACCTTCTTCAATAAGTGCCATTTTATCCGGAATTGCCATTGAAGTGGGACTATATGCGATGGTGAGGGTCGTATTTACTTTATTCGGTGCTTCGGGATTTTTGAACTTCCTGTTATTTTTAGGTGTTGTGACATTAATTATTGGTGAATTATGTGCTTTTAGCCAGGAAAATATAAAAAGGATGCTCGCTTATTCCAGTATCGGTCAGATCGGTCTTATTGTTTTTGCACTGTCGATTGCCTCTTCGGAAGGAGTATCTGCCGGATTATTCCAACTTGTCAGTCATACCCTTGGAAAAGCATTGTTGTTCCTTGCTGTAGGTTACATGATATACAGAACAGGCTCGATGAATATTTCTTCCTTTGAAGGTATGGGTAAAAAAATGCCTTATACATCTTTGGCTTTTACTGTGGGCGCTTTTTCAATAGTGGGATTACCTCCCTTTATCGGCTTCCCCGGAAAATTAATGATTGTAAAGGCTGCATTGTCAGAACAGGAGGTTTTATTTGCCATCCTGATAGCTTTGGTATTACTGGCCACCATAATTGAAGCTGCTTATTTTTTTAAGGTGGTTCAGGTTATCTATTTTAAAGGAGAGAAATCCAAAATTAATGCTAAAAAAGAGACAGCTCCGTTAAGTGTCTTATTACCATTATGCGTTTTTGTTTTATTGATAGTGGTATCGGGAATTTATCCCCGGTGGATAACTGATTTTCTGGATTCCTCAGCTTCCGAATTGTTGCATAGAGTTGATTATATTAAAAATGTTATGCCATGAAACCTGAAATTATACTTGCATTTGCCTTTGGAGGTGCATTTATAACATATTTTACCGGAAAGATATCTGAAAAGGCACGGGATATTCTGGCAGTGATAGTTTCTATCGGTTTAACCGGACTGATAGCATATTGTTATAATAATTATTCGCAGAGTACTTTTCCCTCGGGATTCCTAAATTTTCCACTTGTTTTAAGAATAAATACCCTTTCCTGGTTTTTTGCTGTTACTATCTCTTTTATTGGTTCATTATCTGTTATTTTTTCCTTAAGCTATATAAGAAAAAAAGGGAATACAGACTTTTTTTATTTGATGATGTTGCTGGTCATTGCCAGTATGGTGGGTATTGTACTCTCGGGCGATTTGATCTCTTTTTTCATTTTCTGGGAAACTATGTCATGGAGCACATTTCTTCTCATAAGTTATAATCGCGGTCCTGCTATGGCAGCGGGAATGAAATATATCGTTATGTCGATAACAGGCTCCTTCGCTATGCTCTTCGGTATAATTTCATTGTATTCACACTACGGAACGCTGGTCTTTGCTGATCTCTCCGGTGTTATTAATCAGGCTTCACCAGGATATATAATATTTATTTTTGTATTATTTATTATTGCTTTTGGAATTAAAAATGCTGTCTGGCCGCTTCATACCTGGTTACCCCCTGCACATTCGGAGGCTCCTTCCCCCTTTAGTGCAGTTCTCTCGGGAACACTTATTAAAATTGGAACATATGGCATCGTTCTGATAATATATGTGATCATTCAGATCAATGTCTTTCTGAATTTGGGTAAAGGTATTATTAGCGCCCGTGGTATATGCAATATTATTGCGGCAATTACTATTCTTGTTCCTACTTTTATTGCTCTGCTTCAGGATGATGCCAAAAGACTTCTGGCATGGTCTACTATTGCCCAGGCAGGATATATTTTTCTGGGAATATCCTTCGGAACAAATGAGAGTGTAGCCGGTGGAATGTTTCATTTTTTTAATCATGCCATTTTTAAATCGCTTCTTTTTATGGTCGTGGGAGCAGTTGAATACCGTACAAACGGGGTACGTGACCTGAATTCACTGGGTGGACTGATAAAAAAAATGCCGGTAACTTTTATAGGGGCGTTGATAGGAGTATGCGGACTAACAGGTTTACCTCTTACAAACGGATTTATTTCGAAGTGGCTGATTTATAAAACTTTGATAATTAATCATTCACCGTTCCTTGCATTTGTTGCATTGCTGGGTACATGGGGGACAATCCTTTATAGCTATAAATTATTGCATAATATGTTTCTGGGACAACTTCCGGAAAAATATGAAAAATTGGAAAAAGCTCCTTTCTCAATGCGTTTGCCAATTTTATTGCTTTCTGTTGCAGTCATACTTTTTGGTGTTGTTCCTGGATTACCGCTTCGTGTGATTGACATGATACAGTCGGGCTTCGGACTGGAACCTTTAATGATAAATATCTGGGGTGTTACTTCGGATACAGGTGTAATAAATATGCTTAACCTGTTTGTTGCTGTTCTTGTAATTGGTATAATAGTATGGCTAATTTTCAGGTCAGTCCGTAAACCAATGACTGTTGACCAATACGACAATTATGCTGCAGGACATGCTGTTCCAAAAGAAAAGTATCATTATTCGGTTAACTTTTATGATCCCCTGGACAGAATGATCAGGCCATTTCTGAAAGACTTTATTGATGACCTTTATATGAAACTGGCCGGCGCCATTAAAAGGACGGCCAACGGCATAAGACGAATATATGCAGGGGATGTGGGATATTATTTAATATATATCCTTCTTTTTTTGGCTTTACTGATTTTTGTTGAAATAAATTGGAAACCATGGTGATAACTATACTTGAAAGTATTCTAACGGTATTTCTGGCAGGTATTATAGGTATATTTTTTCTCGGACTGTCAAGAAAGGTGTTGGCGAGGATTCACTGGCGGTACGGACCTCCAATCCTGCAGCCGGTAATTGATATTATTAAATTGTTTAATCAGACCAGCATGAGCCATGGCGTGTTGTTTAATTTTGGGATTATTTTATCACTGGCCGGTTCCGCTGTGGTGCTGTTATTTCTTCCCCTTGGAAATATTTGTCCCTTAAGTAATTCGGGAGGATTACTTGTTATACTTTATCTCATGCTGATTGCTCCTTTCGGACTGGCACTGAGTGGCGGTGAAGCTTCTAATCCGTATGTAAGTATCGGTATATCCAGAAAATTACTTTTAGCACTGGGATATGAAATACCTTTATTGCTTGTTCTTCTTTCAGTGATGACATATTATGATACAATTTCCATAGTTGAAATAGTTGAAAAACAAATGCAATCGGGATGGTCTTTCCGGCATCTTCCTTTAGTTCTCCCTGGAATTGCCTATATATTGATTTTCCCTGCCTTACTAGGAATGCGGCCTTTTGAAATGATTCAGGCGCCACAGGAAATTTCATCGGGTCCCATGGCTGAGTTCAGTGGAAAATTTTTAGCTCTTGCTCATATACAGCATGCCTTTAACATTTTTATAGGGATATCACTTTTTATTAACTTATTTCTTGGCGGAGCAGGTAATCCGGGGTATTTCTTTTTTAAAATGCTGGGGGTATTTATAGTTTTTCTTTTGGTGAATGCTGTTTTTCCGCGTTTCAGATTGGAGCAGGCATTGGAATATTTATGGAAATGGCCGGCATTGCTGGCGTTAGCAGGACTGATAGTTATAATGATTATTAAATAGTTGTATTTGATTGAATATTAAGAAAATTATGAATTTGCGTTTTATAGGCATTATTTTTTATGACCTTGTCTAATACTAAAATGTGAGTGAAATAATGTTCGCTGCTAAAAAAAAGCGGAGTTGAATGTATCTTGGATTGTGGTGATAAAAATGATTGGATAAATAAATTTTCGGATTGCAAAAGATTTATTGTTATGGATAGGAATAAACTTGGTAAATGGCTGGAAAGTCCGGGTAAAATGGGACAGAAATATTCGCTTCATGTACTCTATTTTTGTACGGGTTGCGGAATTATTGAGATACCACCTTCTATTACTGCCCGGTGGGATGCTGAGAGGTTTGGCGTTATTCCCGTTGCAACTCCGCGACAGGCTAATTTGTTTTTGATCACAGGTTATGTGTCGGTAAAGACATTGAGGTATATCATACGTTCATACGAACAGATGCCCGATCCTAAATATACCGTCGGATTCGGGTCATGTCCCATAAATGGGGGAATGTACTGGGATTCATATAATACCATAAAACATCTGGATAAATATATTCCGGTTGACGGCTGGATAGCTGGTTGCATGCCCCGGCCGGAGGCGGTGTTTGTTGCTGTGACTCACTTGTGGACTCTGATTGATAAGGGAATGGCGGACGGATATAAAAAATACAGGGATGACTATCAGTATTACAGGCAGAACCAGGAACAGGTTCTCGGTAAGCTGGAATGGCCTCCACTGTATTTTGGCGGTCAATATAAACGACATTAGTCTGCTATTGCCTATAAGTAAATAGTCAGGGAGGCTTTAGTTAATGTTCCTCATTATAGTCAAGAGTCTGAATTAGAAAGTTTGTGAAGTCCGAAAAATGTGAGTTTGCTATTTAGTAAATAACCATTTTGAGAGCAAACATAAGTTAGTTAGTGGACAGTATGGACAGACTCTCATATGGAAAAGAGAAGTAGTTTATTGGATAAAAAAATATTTATTGGGCAAAGCCCTTGTATGATGAGGTATCTTTTACTCCAGCATTAATGCCGGGGTGAAAGTGCCCTCCGGAAGCGCCTGTAAGAATTATAATTCAAATGGCTCGCTCTAAGAAGTTGCTGAAAAAAATGTTGATAAAAGTTGCGCCTTATGCGCCTGATCAAAATAGAAGCATATGGAGAATACATGTAGATCGCTTAAAGAAAAGTTGTTGACTGAGTATGATGATATTCAGTCAGACATTATTAATGAGCAAAGGCTGATGGTGAGATGTGAAAAGGATGCAGTTGCCAAAATCCTGGAATATCTTAAAAGTAATGGATATGATCATTTGGCTTTGATATCCTGTGTTGACTGGATAAAAGAGAATAAGCTGGAACTTGTTTATATTGTTACTCCCTATATGGAAAAAGGAGAAGAGGGTAAGATGAATATATTCATTAAAACTATGATAGACAGGGATAAACCTGAAATTGATACGGTAATAAATATTTTTGAGAATGCCGAACCGTATGAACGCGAATTGCATGAGTTATTTGGTGTATACTTTAATGGTCACCCACGGTTAATTCCGCTTTTTCTTGAAAGAAAATACGAGATACCGCCTTTCAGAAAGGATTTTGACACACGTAAATATGTAAAGGATGTTTTCGATGAAGTTCCTTTTGTCGATGACAAAAAAGAAAAAAAATGAGAGAACTTGAACTATATTTTGGTCCCCAGCACCTTGGCATGGTTGGTAATTTCAGCATTACACTGGGCGTTGAGGGCGACCGTATTGTAAAAGCGACCGCTGATCCGGGTTACCTTCACAGGGGTTTTGAGAAGCTGATAGAACAAAGGACATGGATACAAAATTTTCCCCTGGTATGCAGAATAAATGTTGTTGAGCCCGATCATATGGAGTTGATGTATGCCATGGCTGTAGAAGATTTAGCAGGTATAGAGGTTCCTGAAAGAGCACAGTTTATAAGAAGCATTTATCTTGAACTTGCACGTGTAGGTTCTCATTTGTTTGGATTATGGGCATATGCAAATATGCTGGGATTCGATACGGTAGCTAACTGGGCTATGTATCACCGCGATCTTTTACTTGATCTTTTTGAGGAGCTGACCGGTGGCAGGGTATATCATATTTATATATGGCCAGGTGGTGTACGGCGCGATTTTACTGAAGGATTCAAGGATAAGATCATAAAGACATTGCACACTATTGGCAGTCGTGTGCCTGACTATGACAGTACATTTTTTAATAACCGTGTTTTCCACAAACGTTCCAAAAATGTTGGCAAGGTGACTCTTGAAGAAGCAAAAAGAATGGGCGCTGTTGGTCAGGTGCTGCGAGCTGCAGGCATGGAAATGGATATACGGAAGACAGAGCCTTATGCAGCTTACGATCAGGTTGACTGGAAAGTTCCTACGCGGACTGACGGAGATGCCTATTCAAGGATATGGGTAGTAAGAGACGAGATGATCGAAAGTGTCCATATGATATTTAAGCTGCTGGAAAAAATGCCGGAAGGAGAAGTATGGAACAGGCTTCCCAATCCTTTTAAATGGACTATCCCTGAGGGGGAGACTTATGTAAGATGCGAATCATCAAGAGGGGAATTAGGGCTATACATGGTAAGTAACGGTGGAGATAAGCCTTACAGGGCACATTTCAGAACGCCATCCTATAATCACGGATTGACTATACTGGAGAAAGCACTGGAAAATGAAAGTATTGCCGATGTTGGTAATATAATGATCAGTTTATATATTACAGCACCGGAAATTGACAGGTAAAATATTGGAGGAGTAAACTAATGAGAAGTAATATTCTGAGTCCGTTTAAAGCAGTAAAATACCTTTTTGCCAAACCAAAGACAATAAAGTATCCTTTTGAACAGAAGGAGCCTGCCGAAAGATACAGGGGATTTCATGTTAACGACTGGGATAAATGTACGGGATGTGGAAATTGTGCCGATATATGTCCTAATCAGGCTATTGAGATGATTAAAATCCCTGAACTGGAATCCAGGTCAGGTTATAAAAATGAACGTCCCCGCATCGACTATGGCAGGTGCTGTTTTTGTGGATTATGTGTGGATATTTGTCCACCGGGCTCACTAAAACTAACGAGGGATTATTTACATATCCATTTCGATCCGGAAACTTTTGTGTTCACTCCGAAAGATCAGAATGCCGAACCGAAAAAATATTTTGCTGCGGAAGAATATTCAGTATTGAAAGCAAGTTTATCTCACCG
>CAZTAL010000030.1:0-12325 GCA_964611525.1 uncultured Prolixibacteraceae bacterium | reverse complement strand
CTGTTCTCCGAACTTTCTCCGAACTTTTCTCCGAATTTCCCCCAATTGAAAATCGAAACGGTATCTTTACCTTCTTTAGCTTTTAGCGGAATAATTGTCTTGAAAACATCATCTTCAATAAATTCCGGTTTTATTCCCGGAGTATAAATACTACAATATTTGAAAGTATTCCTGACACCTGACCCCAGTTCGTCAACTCGGCCGATTTCTTTGAAGAATTTAGCAATTACCGGATTCTTGGGGTACGGTGAAAAGTTAGCCGGGTCAATTACGCCACCATCATGCGGTCGGTTCCAGTTTTCAGCTAATACTCTGTCTGTTTCAATAATGAATTTTGCCGGAAAAGCATTAGCAAATTCTCGGTGAATCAGCATGTTCCCAATCACTTCCCGGAAAATACGGTCTCGGAGGCTAATGCGTTGTTCTCCTTCCTGATAAAATTTATTTGGTAAGTGTTTCCGTATAAAAGTCATAAGTCGGTCATAGCCTTCTATGAGGTTGGTACGGATATCGTCCCGGTCGTCATAACGATCTATATTTTCTACCCGTAGTATAGCATCCGTTTTATAGTGCGGCAATACACTTTGTATGACTTCATCTTTTCCAAGTAGCAATGCGGCTGCCAGTGTATAGCCATCTTTCCCGGTCTGGTGATCATGTTTGAACAGTCCAGCTGAACGCAGTAGTTCTTCATCCGACATGTTCTGCCAGGGATGGTCTGACTGTTCGTTTTTGGCAAGGATTCGGACACGGCTAAATAATTCCTGGTTGAAATCCGAAGGTTTCAGATAGGGATAAATCCGGTTTTCGGAATATGTAGCTTGTTTCCGTAAATAGAGCTGGGTAACCTGCTCGGTCTGACGGGTAATGTCAAAATCTCCATCCTCATTCCGGTCAAATATTTTTCCGTTAGTGCTATGTACTTGCGAGCTTTCCGGCACATATACGTAGATCACTTTCTTGCCTTCGTAGTCGATCACCTGAGTTGACAGATAAAATGGAGGGATAAGTTTTCGGGGATTGTTGGCATTAGTGACGATGTTATTGATAATATTCTGAACACAATTTTCCATTACGCCCTCAACTGTTCCGTCATTCTTCACACCCAGCAGTAAATGGCCTCCCCTGCGGTTGAGAAAGGCGCAAACGGATTCAAAAGCATCCTTGTTCAGTTCAAATTGAGAGGTTTTGAACTCGACTTCAATGCCTTCTTTTTTTTGCAGTATGTCATTGAGCTTTTCTGGGGTCATTTACTTTTCTATTCCATTTTTTCCAATTCCGCATCCAGTTTGGATGTAAATTGATATTTCTTTTTTCTTATGCTGTCAAAATAATAATCGTAATCTTCCGGCGTCAGGAAATTTAAGTGGTACTCCATTTCTTTTTGTTGCTCGTTAAGTATCTTGAAATGCTGCTTGGCTGCTTTCCATTTTGCTTTATTTTCGTCAGATGGATTTGCGATTTCTTCATCTCCTTTTATTTCAGCCACCATAATTACGTTGCCAATCTTAATGAAAAAGTCAGGGTTAAAGCGGCCTCTTTTCGGATGTTCTCCTTTTTTCCAAGCATATTCTATTTTATAGAATTCCTGATCAGTCGACTTGATCCATGCATCAATGACCTTAGCATTTTCTTCTTTTACGATGGCTCTTACAAAGCCTCTTTCCGGTTTGTGGTCGGTGATGGCAACTCCAAGTGGTGTTTTAAAGTTATAGGTGTTATCTATCTTTTGCTGTGCAGCACCGGGTAGATTATCCTTATCATCTAATAACTCCTGAATAAAATTCCGTTCATTTTCTTCACAAAGTTTTAATGAATTGTCGTCCCAAAATACTGTTGCGTCTGCTTTCTTGATGGAGGAAAGTCCAACACTGTTTTCATGCCTTTCCTTTGTGTTAAAGGTATCGAGTGCTTTCGGAGTCATTTTATACCTGACAACCTTTGCTGAAGGACGGTGAATAACGCCAAATGCCTGATAAATTTTTTGCCGATTTTCATCACTAATAACATCATCTTTCTCGTCAATTCTTTTCAGCGAGTTTTTGATCAGTTTGATTAGCCATTCGGCATTGAATTTTTCCGCATAATTTGTTGGGTTTTCGGAATCTTCCGTTTCCATATCAATGGATTTGAAACGGTTTTGTAATTGTTCAACAATTTCGTTCACCGGAAACATCTTGTACCTTATCAGGGTTTTCTTTTCCCGGCTACCACCTGAAACAGCCTTTTCATAAGTGGTTGATCTTTCCAATGCAGGAGATTGCCTAATGAGAGTTATGAATCCTTTTGTAAACTGGTACTCTTTTTCTTGTTTGAATTCTTCAGTTTCTGTAAGCTTACTGTAATTGATGTTATGCAGGTCAAAATTATAATCCGGTTTTTTGATTACCGGATAAGAATATATCCGGGTTTCAATTTCCAGCACTTCATCCACAAGATGTTTTATTCTTCCTGACCAATTTGCGTGATTGAATACGGTAACAATAGGTCTTTGCCCTTCATAAGCTTTTGGAATCCGTAAGCCTCTACCGAGGACCTGAGAAATCAATAATTTACTGTTAAATGCTCGTTCTTCATGGGGTACGATCTGGAATACATTTTTAACATCCCATCCTTCGGTAAGCATGCTCACTGAGGTGATCCATTCAACTGGAGAATCTTTGTCATCTACATATGCTAATTTCCGTACGTTTTCTTTGTGTTTCGGGGAAGAAGTAACCTCCAGTACTTTTTGGGCAGCATCTTCTTTTGAAATTCCTTCTGCATCTGCTAAAGAATCAATTAAGGTTTTGGTCAAATCACTACAAGTACGGATGTCTTTGGATACAATGATGGTCAACGGCTTTACTAAACGATAACTTTGTGTTTTATGGATGATGTGGTTATCGTATAGCTTTTGAAACTTTTCATCCCATCCACCTGAAGAATCTTCGGCAACGTACTCAATACTTTTCACAAATCCTTCTTCAATTGCTTGTTTCAAAGAGTATCGGGAAATGACATCTGTAAAATATTCATTCTCTACATAGCAGGTTCCAGAAAGACCTAAAATGTACTTGAAATCAAAATCCTTATCTATAAGAAATTCTTTCCATTTCTTAAATTCTTTACCGGTTTGGTTATAAACATGATGTGTTTCATCATTGATCACCAGGGTGCGATCTCCTTTACCTGCAAGACTCTGCCGGATGGAAGATTTTACATGCTCGTATAGGGCGTGGCAATTCTCAACACAAATAGCGCCTTTTGTAATGCTTTCCGTTGCATTAATGATATGTGGATTTTTTAATACTGAATACTTTGGAAGCAAATCCCTCAGCGGTTCATCACCTGAAAACAATTTGAACTTATCCATCAGGCCAGTTTCAATAGTAGTTGATGGGCAATTTACCAATA
This sequence comes from uncultured Prolixibacteraceae bacterium, assembly GCA_964611525.1. Lineage (GTDB taxonomy): Bacteria > Bacteroidota > Bacteroidia > Bacteroidales > Prolixibacteraceae > JAAYJR01. The sequence continues at coordinate 8,929 of CAZTAL010000030.1, read as the reverse complement.
CATAATCAACCGCCCCTAATGCCAACATAATTCTGGCTACTCCATAAATAACCCAACTTTTTCCTGTACCTGTTGCAAGGTCAATAGAACAGGAAAATTTATCAGGAATTTGCAACCGTTTTTCCAATTCTCTAAATGAGCTGTAGAAATCCCGCAACTTCGTATTATTGTCAAAATTCTCCTTCGCTAATTCCTTCAGGTTCTCATATTGTCCACTCAGAAAATACCGCAAGGTTGAACGGATGGCATCTTTTTGATACTCCCGTTCTCCGCATAATACGTCAAGAAAGGGTTCAAACCGGTTTAAATCCAATTTGGAAGGGTCAACGTTTTTGCTGACCTGCAATATTAGATCGTGATTAACTATTTGCTTCTGTTCCTGCATCTATTTAAAATCTACTTTCGTTTTTATTTCCCGGTATTCGTTACCATAGATGTCAAGGTAAATGACCATCATTTTATCCTTAATGGATTTTAGCGGCAAGTGAATTTCCCAGTTGTTTTTTTCAATTTCGCTGGCATAAATGGTCTTGTCAAGATCGAATACCTGTTCTTTGCCTCCATAATTAAAATCAACCATTACAAAAGAGAGTGATTCCCGGTTTGCCAATTGACTGGCTCCCTTCAGCATAGCTTCACTCTTGAATTTATTGATCTTGATGATTGCCGTATCTTTCTTTTTCTTGTAATCACATTCCACCTTTGGAGGCCGGATAAAATCAAATCCAACAGCATCTACGGTTTCATTCACCTGGCTTTCATCAATCGGTTGTTGTATCGCTTCAAATTCACGTGTGTGTAATTCATTAATGATAGAATAGGGTATCCTGAGAATATAATACCTGATATCACCTTTATCTATGTAATTTTCAAGGAAAGTAACACTTGCAGCCGGAGCAATAATAAAAAATTCTCTGCTTGTTTTGCTACCAAGCATGGAATGCAAATCATCAATAAACCCATAATCCAATGCAACACCTCCTTGTTGCTGATAATTGAAAACTAGAACATCTGAATTGCCTTTAGATCCATCTAATTCAACACCGCTAACCGTATGTTTTTTATCCCTACAATTAAATAAATGTAGGGCAAATAACCGCCAATCTTTCCATGGTAATTTCTTGAGTTTTGAAAAATCATATAGTCCGGCATTATATACAGTAAAAGCTTTTGGCTTCAGTGTTTTCCCCTTATTGCCGATCTCTTTTTTAAGGTTGAGTAGTCGTTTCTGAATTGTATAGATGGCTAATTTGCCACAATCTATACCAATCCATTTTCTTCCTAATTTTTCGGCAACAGCTAGAGTTGTGCCTGATCCCGCAAAAGCATCCAGGACTATTTCTCCTTTTTCAGATGAACATTCAATTATTCGTCTCAATAGTTCTTCAGGTTTTTGGGTTGGGTAATCAATGAATTCCGAACTTCTTTTTTTAGTAGTGCTGCTTTGTCCAATACTCCAAACATCATCAGCATATTTATGTGTAAATTCTTTGTAAATGATATTTCCATCTTCATCACGTGCTGCCTTAAGGCTCTTCGTTTCCTTATCCCAAACTCGAACATCTCTTTTCCTTTCTTCCTTTAAAGGTACTTTTACTCTTTTGATTTTCGTCTGCTCAGACATAGAATAGAGGTAAATAACATTATGATTGTTTGGAAATCTATTAACATTTCCTTGGAAGTTATCGGGATAGTGCCAGATTAGTTCATTTTCCATCCTTTCACCAAACACCTCATCCATTATTACTTTGATATAGTGGGCTTTCTTTATATCAAAGTGTGTAAAAACAGTACCATCCTTTGCAAGTAGTTCCCTAATGAAAATTAGTCGTTTTCTTAAATACTCAATGAATTTGGCACCTGAAATTTTATCCTGATAAGCTTTTTGATCCTGACTGCCTTTAAAATCTTTTTTTGTTGCAAAAGGAGGGTCAATGTAGATCAGCTTTACCTTCCCTTTAACCTTTGGATCATCTAACAAAGCCTTCATGGCTTGCAGGTTATCACCAAATATCAGTTTATTCGTCCATTCCTTTCCATTTTCTTCAAAAGTTTTGATCGGCTGCAACGGAACAGCCATAGTATCTGCAATGATGTCTTCTTCCCTTTCTTTCCCCTCATAGACCAGTTCATATTCCTTTTTCTCCGGTGGAAACAGCACATTTTTATAATCAAGTGGTAGTTCCGATCCGTTGGAAAGGATTTCTATTATTCGGTCACGATCTTTTTGAGATATCTTCGTCATGTTTTTACAATTCAAAATTATATACCGTATGCATTTCGTATTTTTCAATCAGTCCTTCATCTGCAAAGCTGTAATAGCTATTTTCTCCAATAATGACATGGTCAAACACACGCAGTTCCATTGAACATGCCGCAATGATCAAATCGTGTGTCAGGATTTTATCTTGTTCGCTGGGTGTTACATCACCGGAAGGATGATTGTGGGCCAATAAAATAGCAGGAGCATGATTGTTTAAAGCTATTTGCAATATTTCCCTCACAGAAGGGAAAACACGATCAATTGTTCCCTGAGCAACGTCTACAACATTTGAAACCTGGTTACGCTTATTTAGCAATATTATCTTAAAAGCTTCTTTGGTCAAATCTCTCATCAAGGGCATCAATACTTCTGCCAGTTGTTTGGAAGATTTAATAGTCCCTTGTATTGATTTTTCCTCACTCATCAAACGTTTTCCAAGTTCAATAGCTGCTTTTATTTGACAAATTTTGGCATCACTTAATCCATTTATTTTCCGTAGTTCCGAAATTTCGATCGCGTTGATTGATCGTAATGTTTCGAATTTTTGCAGCAATTCACGGGAAATATCAAATGCTCCTTTGTTCGGGATACCGGTTCTTATAAGTATAGCTAATAATTCAGTATTGCTTAGCGATTGTTCACCATATCGCAGTAATTTTTCCCTTGGCCGGTCCTCTTTCGGCCATGTTTTTATTCCGTTATTATTTATTTTCTTTTTGCCCATTTTTTTAAGGATCATTATTCTGCCAATTTCAGTTGTCCGTAAATTTTCTTTAATATCTCACAGGGGTCTGCATCAAAGGACAGAGCAATCAAATAAAGCTCATCTGATTTTAATTTGGTCTTATCATTAAGTGTTAATTCACTTAATTTTGAAGTACTAATAGCTATCCTTCGCGAAACAGAAGTTTTGGTTACAGTTTTTTTAATGAGATATAAACCCGGTTTGGTCATCTTTTTTAAGTTAGTATACAAATATAGGAATATCTTCGAAAAATTTAGATATTTCGGAAATATACCAATAGTTCGAAATTATTGTGTAGTCTGCAAATGGGAAAAGTAAACTCTATTGCAAAGCTTTGGCCGGGAGGGCGGCTTTGCGGGGCTTTGCATAGGTGCTTGTTGAGCGCTGGCGAAAATCATATAAAAATCCTGTGCGTTGACCTTTTTTCTGTCCACCAAAATTGTCAAAGACACTTTCCATTTCTATCAGCACTGTTCTTGTCAAAGTAGATGTAACTATCCTTTTTTATTTTTCCGTCACTCTGATATAAGCCTTGCCCTGTCCGCTTGGTTATTAAATATAACGGAAAGATAAATGCATAAACTCAGATTGTAACATCAGATTATAAACAATGAGAAGTAAATGAAATGGAAATTTAAGTCACTGCAGAAAATTATCGGTATTTAGCAATGCAAAAATATACGGTTAACCGAATAAATTAGCCTTAATTCTTACGGTTAACCATAGCAATTTAATTAACTGCTTATCTGCTTCGCTCAAGTAAATCATTTAACTTATTGAGAATGTGGTATTTACGAGAACACGCTAAATTGACATCAACTCTCACATTATCAACTTGTTAACTAAAATCAACTTGTTTAAAGCAGATAAGCAGTTTTAATTAATTGGATTTTAGAAATTATTGAAGTTTTTTTACAAATACGGAATTGGATTCCTAATTTGCAATAAATATTAGTTCCGAAATCCAAAAATTAAGTTTTGAAGTGATAATACCGGAAATAATTTCAGCCTCTGAGATACCTGATGCCCAATCGGTGCACTTTATGAAAATATTTCAGAGCAGGATCCGGAATGGTCGTTGTATCCATTGATCCTTCTCAAAAATAGTTAACAAAAACCTGATAAAAACCGGGATTGTTTTTTTGTATGAAAAAAAGAAAATTTTAATATTGAACCTGAAATATCTTGTGAAATCGTCATGAAGTTCTGCATTTTGCCTTAATATTGGGAAGTGCAACAAAAATTTTGAATGCATAACCGTTGGTACCATGAAAAACTTTGCAATGAGCATTTCCAATAGAGGCGTGCAATGAAGAACTGTAATAAATTTAATTTTAGTTTTTTAGGTTGAATTTTAATTTTAAAGTTATTTAATATTTTTCCCCTCGATCGATAATTAATAAATTTGCTCAGCTGACTCTGTCTGATACTTTGGAGCGCTGCCAGGGTAATATATTTTTTCAGGTTTAAAAAACTATTGGATGGGTAAAGACAATTATTACATAAAGGAACACATTAAAAGGCACATTAGTTTTTACACTTCAGCCGCGGTAGCCGAACGTGGCCGGCAATTGTATAAAAATGATAAGGTATTTTTCGAAGACTATATTGAAAATACCGATCGCTGGAGGTTTACAGTTCAGGGTTCTCAAAAATACCAGGTTTTGGTAAAAGGTGTAAACAGTCAGAATATACAAACCAGTTGCACTTGTCCCTTCGACTGGGGAACTATTTGCAAACATTCGGTTGCGGCATTGCTTTTTGTGGCGGATAACCTGGATAATCAAGCTCTTTTACAACCTCCAGAGCGATCTATAATTAATTTACGGCCTGACAGCAGAAAAGGGGAAATGCTGGGGTATGAAATTTCTGATTATGAATATATTGACTTTGATTTTATAAGGATAAATGCATCACTTCGTATCCTAAATCAACTTACTTACGCTGGCAATTACTTTTTGTTCAGTTCGGTTGAGCTAACAAACAGATCGGTAACATTTATTGCTAAGCATACTAATAACTGGGTAAAGATCTATAAAGAGGACGAAAAGGTTTATATAACCTCCTCAGAGGCAGTGCAATCAGCGAAGTTAACATTGACCGAGGCACAGTGCCTGAGAATGATAGCCAATTCTCCGATGCCTAATATATTGGGTGAGGTGTTTAGCGGCAGAGTATTGGAAAAACAAAAGGAATGGATGAAAAATTATGGTTTGCCTGAAAGCGCTGATTTCAATGAATATTTTTCTTACGGATTTGACGAAAGAGGAGGCTTAATGTATTATCCGTCGAAAAAAGGCGTGGGACTGGTGCCGGTAACCAAAAACGATAACCATTATATTTATTCCTTGCTCAAGAAACTGAACAATGATGATGAAGTATTTCTGAATAACCTTCCCAAAAGAAAGGAAGAGAGGGAATTGGGTTTTGTAATAACAAAAGGTAAATGGCGTTTTAGAGATTCCGAGGATGATTATTTCGATAATGATCATGGATTCACTATAGTTCCAATCATAGGCAAATCCGCAAAAAATAATCTGTCCATACTCACTTCCCATATTAAGGAGTATATCGAAGAGATGGATAACCAGTTCATTATCAACAAAAGTGAGAATGCAATGAAACTTTTGCGGTTAGTAAAGGAAATGAACAATTATGGAGATAATGATTTTGAAAAATGGGAAAGAGCTTTTGAATATTTGCAGAAGGAAAAGTTTGTATTTGGCCTTGCAAAGGGCGCCAATAAAATCAGGAAAAAGGATTTGGTAAAAATTACACTTTCATCCGAGCCGGCCGACACAATTTTTGAGGTTTCGGAATCATGGGAGTTTTTAACAATGAGCCTGAAAATAAAAACAGGAACAGCTTTGCATAACCGGAAAGTGGAAGGGTCACTACCGGAGGATAATTATTTTTTTGTAAACGGAAGCACTTATCATATTGTAAAAAGTGAAAAAGTAGCGGAGGTAATTGCTAATTTTCCCGGGGAAATTAAAATGGTGTCCACCTATAAAAACGAATTTTTTGAGCAGGTAGTGAAGCCGGTCTCGGAAAATTTTAAAATACATTTCGAAAAAGAATCATTTGAGAACTATTCAGTTGAACTGGATTTTAATAAAAAACAGTTATTTCTGTCGGAGCATGAAGAATATGTGGTTTTTACTCCCCGTGTGGAGTATGATTACAATGTTTCAGCTATATTAAGCACTACAGGAAATATCCTGGTGAGAAACGGCAGACTGATAACCGAGTACCAGCGAAATTTCGAACTTGAAAATGATTTTCTGAATTCACTTACAGAATTGCATCCTGAATTTGAAAGCCAGAAAAGCAGGAAACAGTTTTACCTGCATTATAGCGATTTTACAAAAAATATGTGGTTTTACAGGTTTTTCGATCAACTACAGGTTCTTAATGTGGAAGTGTTTGGCTTGAAAGATTTAAAGAACTTCAGATATTCACCGTATAAAGGCAAAGTCAGTACGTCGGTTACATCGGGACAAGACTGGTTTGAGGTGGATATTTCAGTATGTTTTGGCGATAACCGTGTTACGCTGAACGACATCAAAAAAGCAGTGGTCAACAAACAGCGTTATATTCAGTTAAAAGACGGTTCCGTGGGTATTTTGCCGTCGGAATGGCTTCATAAACTGGAAAGATATTTCAGGAACGGCGAGATCAGAAAAGAAAAACTGGAGATTTCCAAACTGCGGTTTTCTGTAGTTGAGGAATTGTTTGAGAATATTGATGACACTGCAATCGTGAAGGAGATTGCCGGGAAGAAACAGCGGTTGAAAAGTTTCACTAACATTAACGAAACCGAAGTTCCGAAACAGATAAAAGCCGGTTTGCGTCATTACCAGAAGGAGGGACTTAACTGGTTGAATTTTTTAGATGAAATGCAGTGGGGAGGAATTTTGGCCGACGACATGGGCCTGGGAAAAACTCTGCAGGTTCTGGCATTTTTGCAACGGCAGACCAATAATAACAGGGGTCCGAATTTAATTGTCGTTCCGACTACCTTACTTTTTAACTGGGAAAACGAAATGAAAAAATTTGCACCTAAATTAAAAACGTTTTATTACTACGGTACCGACCGTGAAAAAAATACAGCTGATTTTGTCAGCTATGACCTGATTTTCACCACTTACGGAATTTTACTGCGTGATATTAAAATTTTGAGCAAGTTCCGGTTCAATTATGCTGTGCTCGATGAATCACAAGCCATTAAAAATCCGGTATCGCACCGGTATAAAGCGGCTTGCCTGATCAATGCCCGGAACAAAATTACTCTCACCGGAACGCCAATCGAAAACAGCACCTTCGATTTGTTTGCTCAAATGAGTTATGTCAATCCCGGTTTTTTGGGATCCGTTAATAAATTCAGGGAGAATTATTCAACGCCGATAGATAAGTACGGGGATGAGATAATAGCGGGTGAACTGAACAAAATAATCAATCCTTTTGTTTTGCGCCGCACTAAAGAAATGGTAGCATCGGAACTGCCCGATAAAACCGAGAACGTTATGTATTGTGAAATGGAAAACGCGCAACGCCGCGTGTATGATGCTTACCGCAATGAATACCGTAACCGCTTGCTCTATAAAATTAACAAAGAAGGAATAGGAAAATCGAAAATGATGGTGCTGGAAGCGTTAACGCGTTTACGCCAGATCTGCGACTCGCCTGCACTTTTAAATTCCGACGAAGTAGTTGAAAAACAGTCGGTTAAAATTAACGAACTGATACGCCACATTACCCGTAAAACGGGCAGGCATAAAATTCTGGTCTTCTCACAGTTTGTAAAAATGCTGGGATTGATACGGGATGAACTGGCAAAACTGAATATCGATTATGAATACCTTGACGGACAAAGCAGCAGCAATCAACGTGAACAGTCGGTGAAAAATTTCCAGGAAAATGAAAATCTGCGGGTGTTCCTTATAAGTTTAAAAGCCGGCGGAACGGGACTGAATTTAACTGCAGCCGACTATGTTTATCTTGTTGACCCCTGGTGGAATCCTGCGGTTGAAAACCAAGCCATCGACCGTTGTCACAGAATCGGGCAGGATAAAAAAGTGTTTGCTTACCGCATGATATGTAAAAATACTGTAGAGGAGAAAATTTTAATCCTTCAAAACAAAAAGAAAAAAATTGCCGGTGACATTATTCAAACCGATGAAAGTATTCTTAAAAAACTGAATAAAAATGATATTAATGAGTTATTTTCTTAAGGTATCGGGTTAATTTTTTATTTATATTACATTTTTGAGATATTTTTATTTTTAGACTTTTCGAAGTAGGTTCAAATTTTAAACATATGAAATATTATATTTTAAAAATTAAATTTTTATTATTGATAGTTATTTCATTAAACTTTCAGGCACAAAAGTAATATCCGCTAATTACAGAATCTCAACAAGTTAATATCAAAGAATTGGATCATCTTTAGGATAATGTTCAACCTGTTATAGGTGCATGGTTTTGGGGTGATGATGATTTTTTGAAGGAATTATACCCGGACTTAAAGGCAGCGCTAAGCTATGCATGTAAACAAGGAGGATGGTACGGTAAATAGGGCGGCGTTATGGAAGGTGTTCAGCATAATACAATGGATATGGCCCTAATTCCCAGATGACTATCTGGTATTTAGGTGCATTGCGTGCTATGGAAGAGATGGCAGATTATATGAAAGATGAGGAAATGGCTGAAAAATGCAGGAGGTTGTTTGAAAAGGGCAGCAAAATCTTTTTAACGGTGAGTATTATATTCATAAGATCATAGTTCCTGAAAAAAAAGATATACCTGAAGAACAACTGGTAGGTATGGGTGCAAAAGATTATGGGAATCCTGATTATCAGTTGGGAGAAGGATGCCTGGTTGATCAGTTGGTCGGACAGTATATGGCACATGTTTGCGGA
>CAZTAL010000029.1:0-11630 GCA_964611525.1 uncultured Prolixibacteraceae bacterium | reverse complement strand
AGGCTACAACAAGAGCGATACAGCGAAAATGCCATTAAAATTTACCCCATGTTTCACAAAAAGACCTGCAAAAGTTCAAAAATCCATTTGACGATGCATTTTTTGATGATGGATAGGCGATGTAATCATTATATTCCAATAAGGAGGAATATATTCACATCGAAGGTAAAAAGATAGTAAAAGTATATTCACATGAACTTACAACAACGTTATAGCGCATGTTAAGGAAAACCAGAACCGCAAAACAGGCATAAAAATAGTCGAGCTATTTCAGAATTTCTTACATTTGATAAAAAATAAATTGCTATGGAATCTTTAAGAATTGAAATAATAAATCCTAAAGCAAAACGGTTGCTTAAAAACCTTGCTGACATGGAATTAATCAAAATAAAAAAAGAAACGGTCAAATCCGATTTTTCTGAATTACTTGACAAACTGAGGAGTCAATCTGAAAATACTCCTTCTTTAGACGAAATCACTAAAGAAGTTGAATCAGTTAGAAAAGCCCGGTATGAAAAGTAAAAAAATTATTCTTGACACGAATCTTTGGATTAGCTTTCTTATAACAATAACAAAGGATTACAGCTTTTTAGATAAATATATTGAGAATGGAAAAGCAAGACTCTTTTTCTCCGAAGAATTGATTCAAGAATTTTTAACAGTTGCAAAAGGACCAAAGCTTCAAAAATATTTTACGGACAAAGACATTGAACACCTGCTTCACACCTTTGACAATTTTGGGATTTTAATAAAAGTAACTTCCCAAATAAAATTATGCCGTGACTACAAAGACAATTTTTTATTGAACCTGGCAGTTGATTGCAAAGCCGACTATCTTTCTACTGGAGACAAGGATTTACTGGAAATTAAAAACATAGAAAAAACCAAAATTCTTACAATTCGAGAATTAAAAGACAAACTTTAAAAAAACACGACGCCATAACAAAGCGCAAATGTAATGCGGGTGGGCGAGGTGTTCCAGCTTTTTCGCCCTGTTTGGTCAACGCCAATCCGTCTTTGACGGATGACGGTTTAAAAAATGATGTTTAACAAAAAGCCGGCTTGGCTCCGTGCGGGTTTGAAAGGAAACCGTTTCAAAGCTCCGCACTACACTTGCACCAACCGTTACCAATAAGGCGAAGAAAATGACAGCGATACTGAAAATAACTGAAAAAATTGTTTGAGAATGAAAAAGGAATTGACAATAAAAGAAAAAAGATTTAGTTTTTTTGCCGCCCCGCAAAAAAAAATGGAAAGCCGACCCACATTTTGCACATTGCCTTTTGACTGGTGCACAAGCCAACGCTTCGCAAAAGCCAAAGAGCCAAATCTTACGAACACACAATATTGTGAAACTTTAAAATAATTATTATGGGAAAAGTAATAGGAATTGACCTTGGGACAACATTTTCAGTGGTTGCTTATGTCAACTCATCAGGCAAACCAGAAATTATTCCAAATAGAGACGGAGAAAGGATTATGCCTTCAGTTGTGTTTTTTGATAATGATGAACCAATTGTGGGAATTTCCGCGAAAAATTCATCTGTTTTAGAGCCATTGAATGTAGTTCAATTGGTAAAAAGGCAAATGGGTAATCCCTCCTACAAGTTTAATACAGAACAAGGAATTGAATATACAGCAGAAGAAATATCAGCAATCATTTTAAAACGCTTAAAAGAAGATGCCGAACTGTTTCTTAATGATTCAATTATGGGTGCAGTAATTACTGTGCCAGCCTATTTTAATGATGCTCAACGAAAAGCAACACAAGATGCAGGAAGAATTGCAGGATTAAATGTTCTTAGAATTATTAATGAACCAACAGCAGCAGCATTAGCTTATGGTTTCGAAAAATTTGATAAACCTCAAACAATATTAGTTTATGATTTAGGTGGTGGTACTTTCGACGTTACGATATTGGAAGTTAAATCGGGTTCTATCAATGTAAAAGCTACAAAGGGTGATAAAAATTTAGGTGGTTTTAATTGGGATAATGAAATAATGAACTATCTGAACGTAGAATTTAACAAAATAAATGGCATTGACCTTTTTAACAGTCCTGACTCTGAACAACACTTGAGAACAAAAGCAGAAGAAGCAAAAAAAATATTGTCAATGAGAGACAAAATCAACATTATTCTTTCATACTCTGGAAAGACAGCATCAATTGAATTAACAAGACAAAAATTTGAAGAGCTCACTTCTCACTTATTTAATAAAACTCAACATATTATGGAATTTGTTTTGGAAGATGCAAATCTTTCATGGAGTAATATAGATAAAATATTGTTAACAGGTGGTTCGTCCCGAATGAAAGCAGTTGAATCTCTTATCCTAAAAGTTACTGGGAAAAAACCTTCAAAAGAAGTACATCCCGATGAGGTTGTTGCTTTGGGTGCTGCATTGCAAGCAACTTTAGTTGAAAATGAAAAAGGAATTGCAGATCCAAGCACAATTAATAACTTACCTGTCATATTTGTTAGTGATGTTAATTCCCATTCAATGGGGATTGTCACATTTAATAGTGACACTAACAGTTACTTCAATTCAATCGTACTCAAAAAGAATACTCCGGTGCCTTGCAAAGTCAGTGATGTTTTCAGTACAGTTTCAGATAATCAAACAGAGTTGTTAATTCAGGTTACGCAAGGCGAATTTAAAGATTTAGAAGACACCTTAATTCTTGGTGAGGCTACTTTAAAAATTCCTCCATATCCTAAAGGTGCGCCAGTTGAGGTATTTTTTGGATATGACATTGATGGAATTGTACATCTTGTTGTAATTGATTTAACCACAAACAAATCACTTGGCGAAATTCATATTAATCGCAACGCCAATCTTAACGAAACGCAGCTCATTGTAATGAAAAATAAAATAAATAAACTGAGTATCAATTAACATTATTATTCACATTTAAATCAAAACAAAATGGTTGATTATTTTAAAATTCTTGATGTGCCTATTACATCACAAGAAGAAGAAATTAAAGTTGCCATTAAAGACAAAAGGCGGCTTTGGATGCAAAAGACAAATTCCCCACAACTCGAAAGGAGGCAGGAAGCAGAAGTAAAAGTTCAACAAATTGATGAAGCAGAGAAGATTCTTCTTGATTCATTAAAGCGTTCTGAGTATGAAAAACAACTTAGAACAACCGCTACCAAAGATGAAAGAACTCTTGACGAAACTGAATTGAAAGGAGGGGAAAACCTCGTAAAACAAGGATGGGATTTGTTGATTAAAGACAAAATTGCTGATGCAATTTATGTTGCAACAAAAGCCACAGAAAAACAAGGTGATAATCCTGAAGCATGGGCGTTATTGGCACAAGCAAAACACCATTGGGGTGAGATTGAGGATTCAATTTATGAGTACAAAAAAGCTATTAAATTGAAACCCAATGACCCAGACTATTATTTTGAATTAGGGGGAGTATATGAATCGGAACAAAGATGGAAAGATGCTGTTGACAGCTATCAAAAAGCATCAAAAATTAATCCATCTGTGTCAGTGTATCGTGCGGCTATTGGACAAGTTTTTCTGCGTCTGGAAATGTATACTGATGCTATCCCAATCCTTGAAACATGTGTAAACGAAGAACCCGAGAACACTACTTACAACTGGTTCTTAGCATTAGCGTATAATGATTTAGTTTTGAAAAAATATATGATTGAATCAAATGATGGTTCATATTATTTGGTAAGCAAGGAAGCATCTGAATTCGCTCTGAAATATTTCACTAAAGCACTTGACTTAAGGTTTGAAGATGACGAGTTAAAAGCTATAATTAGAAAGAATCTTGATATTGTCAATTGGAGTTTGAGTAAACATTGGGGTCGTTCGATTGGTTCTACAGTTAAATGGGTTTTAATTCTTGGTATTGTCGGTATCGGTCTGTTTGTATCAGATGAACCAGCCTTAATACTTATGGCATTAGCGGTTTGGGCGTTATGGATTTTCTTTGGTTTCAAGGAAGGTTATAAGATTAACAAAAAAGTTTTATCAAACAATTAAAAAAAGGAGGTAAACATGGCGGCCGAAAAAATAGGTTCAGTCAAATCTGGCAAATCAAGAAAATCATTTAATATTAAATGGGACCAAGCAAGTAGAGATGTATATGTTAGTTGGGCAGGCTGGACAAGCGTTGGCAAAGCAAGTTCTGCTCGTGAAGCAATGAATAAAGCAGAGGCATATCTTTATGACAAATGATTTTTGTTAAAGGGGCATTTCATTTTTTGATTTCCCCCTTCATTTTAAAATAACTTTATGATTTCAAAAGAAGAAGCACGAAAAAAACTGCTAATCGGCTATGTATTCGCCGGTTTAGGCTTTATAATAGGTTCAAGTTACGATGTATATGACAACCCCTTTCTTTCATTTGAATATTCCGGGATATAGTGTACAATAAGTTTCGGAATATAGTATACAATCAAAAGAAGAAAGATCGCTGATTGATTTGCACCTTTGGTGCCTTTTAACAAACAAAAGGCACTATGGCAAATAAAACAATCAGTATGACACAGTTAAAACGTATTATTCAATTAAAATCGGAGGGATACAGTAAATTATCCATATCCCAAAAGCTGGGCCTTCACCGTAAAACCCTTAACGACTACCTCAAAAAGCTTGATTCTATAGGAGAAAGTTATCAGGAGCTATTGGGCCGGAGTGATGATTATCTTTCAAATATAGTATTTAACAGCTCCAACACGCGAGTTCCGGATAGACGTTATTCTGATCTTGAAAAGAGGTTCCCATATTTTAATGAACAACTTGGCAAGAACGGGGTAACCCGTCTTCTGCTTTGGGAGGAATACAAAATCTCCTGTCCCGATGGTTACAGTTACACCCAGTTCTGCGAGCATTTTTACAGGTATAATAAACGCAATAAGGCAACCATGCATTTTGACCATCGTCCCGGCGAATACATGCAGGCCGACTTTGCCGGAAAACCTTTGTATTTGACCAACCTATCAACCGGTGAAATTATTCCATGTCCTGTATTAGTTTGTGTGTTGCCATACAGTAATTACCCCTATGTTGAAGCTTTGTCTTCGGCCAGACAAGAACATTTATTCAGGGCTCTGTCAAAGTGCCTTGAGTATTTTGGAGGGGTACCACGCAATATCCTGAGCGATAATATGAAGCAGTATATAATAAAGAACAATAAATATGAATTCAAGTTCTCCGATCTGGTTGACCAATGGGCGTTACATTACAACACCAATCTGGAAGCTACAAGACCACGGAAACCAAAAGATTATGCAAACAGAAACGTTATGCAAATTTTCCGATATAACTATTTGGATTACAGCTACATTATTACAGAAATGTTTGCATAATATTCAGAAATTTGTTGATGGAATATTCCACAAAACAAATATTTGGAACAATGATGAATTTTCAAAATGACTTTTTAAAAGTTTTAGCAGAGCGTGCCATTGCATACCTTGAAAACAAAAACAAATCCAAATCGACAATTAGTAAATATGTCTGGATTTGGCAGCAAATCGACAAATATCTTACCGATAACAACATGCAGGTTTGCAGTAAAAGTGCTGTAATTGAATACATAAAGGCCAGATTCGGAGACAAAAAAATCAGAGACTTAACACATTACCAGAAAAATTGTATGAGTCAAGCCTTGAACCTTATTCAGTTTATGGAAACTGGTGAAATGTTTGAAACGATAGAGTATATCCCGAAAGAAAAGCCGATATTAAATGGAGAAATCGGCAGTCTTATGCTTGATTTTATCATGTTTAAGAAATCCCGAAGACTTGCGGAGAAAACGCTGAATAATTACAAATGGAGCCTTTACTGTTTTCAAAAATACATGGACGAAAACGGAATTTTAGCGCTACAACAAATATCACCACTGGTTATTCTGTCTTATTGTTCACAGCTGTCATCTGAGCATTTGGGAGCCAAACATTTAGCACTTGCCATTTTGCGAAGTTTTCTTCGTTATGCATATGATGAAAAAAAACAAAAACAGACTTATCTCTAGTTGTACCATATGATAATTATAAACGACAACCAAAACTTCCGTCTATATACAGTAAAAAAGAGGTTAAAATAATATTGACATCCATTGATAGGTCAACAGCAACAGGTAAACGTAATTACGCAATATTATTACTAATTGTACGGCTGGGCATGCGGGCATCGGATATAAGGGAGCTCTCCTTTAAGAACGTCAATTGGAGTATGAATCTTATTTCTTTTGAACAATGTAAAACAGGGAAAAGGGTTGAACTCCCATTACCTATTGATGTAGGAGAAGCCATTATTGATTATTTAAAATACGGACGTCCGGAAACTGATGAGACATACATTTTTGTGGAACACCTTTATCCTAATGAGAGACTAAGAGAGAAAGCTATCCCCAAAATAGCTGACTATGCTATTTGCCATAGTGGAATAGATATTGGGAACAGGAAACATGGATCACATGCCCTGAGGCATACAATGGCCGGATTTTTACTGGAGGGGAAAACCCCAGTTACCGTAATTTCTGAACTGCTCGGGCATAGCAATATCCAGTCAACAATGTGCTATTTACGTGTGGATGTAGAGAACCTAAGGCAATGCGCCCTGGATGTTCCGGCTGTTGATGTAGAATTTTATGAACAGAAAGGAGGGGCTTTTTATGAATAAGTTCATTTTACAAGGAGTCTTTCTACCTTATATAGAAAATTTTATAAAATTAAAACATAACCTTGGTTATGGCGCATCAACGATGGAGCGAAGTCTCAGAGCTTTTGACAGGTTTGCCAAATCCAAAGGTGTCACCCGGGTTTTTATACCTGAATCTCTGGTGAAAGAATGGTGCGCAAAGCGAAAAGGGGAGGCAAATGATACATGGTCACATAGAGTTAATTTTCTGAGGCAATTTTGCATTTATCTTTTCAACATGGGCTTTGACACTTATATCCCACAGAAATCTCCATCCAAACATGATTCTAACTTTATTCCATACATCTATTCTGAAGAAGAACGGATTGCAATACTTAAAGCTGCAGATAATTTACGTCTGTATGACCGGCATATGAATGGAAGTCTGTTTATCATGCCTGTTTTGGTTAGATTGCTTTTTGCAACAGGGCTCCGCATAGGAGAGGCACTTGCATTGAAAACAGAAGATGTAAATCTTGAATCTGGCTTTTTAATTATAAAGAAAAGTAAGAATGGTAAGGAGCGAATTGTTCCCTTCACCAATAGTTTATCAAGAGTTCTTGCACAATATGTTTCATATCGGGATAAACTTCCAAGCATAAAAAACAACGATTTTTTCATTAAACCGAATGGTGAAAACTATTTTTCTTTGTCAGCAATAAATTATTGGTGGCACAAGATCCTGGCAGTAGCAAAAATACCACGCAGAGGAATGATTCCCGGACCAAGACTATATGATATCCGCCATTCATTTTGTGTAAGTTCTATGAAAAAAATGACGGAGTAAGGCAAAGATCTCTACTATACTCTTCCCATATTGTCAACATATATCGGGCACTCCTCAATTGCTTCAACAGACAGGTATGTAAGGATGACCTCTGATATGTATCCTGATTTATTAAGAAAAACAGAAAGCATATATTCATACATACTTCCTAAAAATTAACATCTAATAATTATGAAACAGACAAATTTTGCCAAATGGCTAACAGGCTTTCTTTCAGAATACTTGCCCGGGGAACGGGGATGTTCCATTAATACGATTAAAGCTTACAGAGATACAATGTTACTGTTCCTTATTTACATGAAGTCAAAACACAATAAACTGGCAGATAAACTTGATTTTAAAGATATTACACAAGAACAAATCGTAAGTTTTCTGGAATGGCTGGAACAAGAGAGAACATGCAGTATATCTACTCGTAATGCACGTCTGGCTGCTATTCATTCTTTCTTTAAATATCTACAGTATAAGGTTCCTGAACAGCTTGCTGAGTGGCAGCGAATATTACAAATTAGAAACAAAAAGATATCGCGCCCTACTATATCATATTTGACTTCTGAAGGATTGAAATTATTTTTTCAACAGCCAAAAACAGATACGAAAAAAGGAAGAAGAGATCTTGCTTTAATCTACTTGTTGTTTGAAAGTGGTGCACGTGTACAGGAGCTTATAGACATGACTCCTTCCCGCGTCACGTTTGGTAATCCTTCCCTGTTAAGGATAACAGGCAAAGGAAACAAATCGCGGATTGTCCCAATATCAGACCGAGCAACGGATTTACTGCGCTCGTATATGACAGAGAATAATCTTTTGGAACCATATGCAAATGAATATCCTTTATTTGGAAGTAAAACGAGATGCAAGTTTACCAGGATGGGAATTGCATCCATTGTAAAAAAATATGCAAATAAAGCACGAAAGTTTAATCCTTCCCTTATTCCGATTAATCTAACTCCACATTCTATGCGCCATTCCAAGGCTATGATCTTACAAAATGCAGGAATTGATATAGTTTGTATCCGGGATTTTCTTGGGCACGTATCCGTTACCACAACAGAAATATATGCCAGGATTAATAACCAACAAAAGATAGCAGCCATCGAGCACACAGCTTTATCGAATAACAGAAATGAATATCCTTCCTGGCAAAGTGACAAAGGTCTCTTAGCCTGGTTAGAAAGTTTGGGAAAATGAATTAAATATTATGTAATAAGTTGTTTGTGAAAGTATTTGAAGATAAGGTAATTACAGTTGTGATTTTGCATAACGTTTTTGTTTGCATAATCCTGATTATGCAAGTTATTACATAAAAAGGATAAACCATCGGCAGAGAACAATGTAAACATATCCTATTTAAGGATTTATGCAAAGCTCCGGAATGAAGTGTTCACCAATCTTTATGATTTAAACCAAAGAATTATGGAGCTGGTAAAACAGCATGTCAGATTACCTTTCCAAAAACAGGAGGGCACACGGCTCGAAAGATTTATCAATATAGAGAAACCTTGTTTGAAACCATTGCCACCGGAACCATTTACGATAAAACATATTACCTGGGGAAAAGTACAAATGAACTATCATGTGTTTCTGGGAGAGGACAATCATCGGTATAGTGTCCCTTATCAATATATTGGGCAATCCACAAAAATAATCTATGATCAACAGGATGTAGAGATTTTTATTGGGTTTAACCGGATTGCCATACATAAAAGAGATTACCGGCTAGGCGGCTATACCACCGTGGACGAACATATGCCAGAGAAACATCTTAAGTATAAGGAAACCCTTGGTTGGGATGCAAGTTATTTTTTATCTGTTGGAAAACAAATTGGTGAATCTTCAGAGGAAGTATTCCGCAAAGTGCTTGCATCCAAAGAATTTGTTGAACAAACTTATCTGTCTGGATATTTCGGTGATACTGACCCCCTGTTTCGGTGATATTGACCCCCCTCACAGGTTAAGATTCAAAGAACACGATCGACTGACAATATTACCGTTTTTTTCTTAAACTATCACCGGATTTATGCAAACGTTTGCATAAATCCGGACCGAGCTATCGTGAGCATGAAGGCAAGCTCTTACAGCAAAAATATGAGCAGCAATCTTAAAAAAGCGGGCAGCAACCAAAGGCGAAGTTTTGTACCGATGGTTGTTTCATTAGCGTCAGGATCCTTTTCCTGGCGCTTTTTTGTTATTGACCCGGTATCGAACCGGTTCAATAACAGGCGGGCAGCACCTGCAGGCTCGTATTACCCGATAGCCGGTGAAATAATAAATCCTGTTTCCGAATCGAAAAATATCCGGCCGGTTTTATCTGATAAAATCATTCCTGTAAGTATTGTCATTGAAGAAAAAAACAAACCCTGGTACCATTTTATTCTGTCAGGTGGTATCATTTAAAAGCGGCGCTGAAACTTTCGATTTCATCTTCCGCGTATTTTTATTATAAATGTACAACAAAAAATGTATATACCGAATTGACAGATTCAAAAGTATTATATTCCATTCGCTATCTGTAAATATTTTGGCTTTTTCGTTTATAATTGTCCTTTATTCCCGTTAGGGTAATGCTCCCGTATCATTTTTTTACAGAGAAAAACGATAAGTAATGAGAGGATTAACAAAAAATGAATTTAAAACTGAAATGATTTTTGATGATTAATCAGATTGGTTTAAAGCTTAAAAATTTTGATTACTTTGGTAAATATATTTAACTTTGAAAATGGCGCTAAAATATCTTTATGTTAATTAATTATAATAATACAAAATAAAAATAAACCTGATGATTATGAAAAATCTTCTTATCCTGATCATTTTATTACCTTTATTTGCCTATTCACAAATCGAAGTAATTCTAAATATACAGCAACCTCCTGAATTAGGATTTTTACTGACTGATCAGGATACTACAATCGTTCAAGGGGATTCAATTGCTCTGGGAACAGATTTGATTGTTTTCGGAGGTTCGGGAAACTATACTTTTAGTTGGTCGCCCGGAAAAAAATTGGTTGATTCGACAATGATGCATCCTGTTGCTTACCCTGATGATACAACAACATACTTTTTGAAGGTAACTGACAGTTTGAGATGCAGTTTTTCTCTAAGTTATACTGTAAATGTCCAGGAATTTGCTACATATATTACAGACATTGTTGAAAAACAAAATTTAAAGGCAATACTTTTCCCAAACCCTAACAGTGGTAAATTCAAAGTACAACTATCAGGAGAACCACGAAAAAAAATCGAACTGACAATTATGGATAATACGGGTCGCGCAATTAAAAGACAAAGCATAAGAAACTTCCAAGGAGAGCATATAGAAATCCTCGAAATCAATCTGCCTAATGGTATCTATAATCTTTTGATTGATTCAGGTGCTGAAAGAATAAATCGCCAATTCATTATTAACTAAATCCCCTAAAAATAAAATTAAATGAAAAGATTTACATTAATATTTGCCATCCTTACATTATTGTTTACAAGCAATTCATTCGGACAGGCCTTGATAACAAAGGATGATTCCCTTTCTATAAATCAGGACACAATAGTAAAATTTATAGTACCAGAGTACAGAGGTATACTTCAGTGGCAGAAATCATTGGACGGAGAGAACTGGATTGATCTTGAAGGTAAAAATTCTGATACACTTCAGATAGATTTTAAAGATGAATCACTTTACAGAGCTCAAGTAATTGACGGAACTTGCATGCCTGTTTATTCAGATTCAGCAATAATTTTATCAACAGATACTCTTTCAACTAATTTTATGGCCCCTGCCGATTCAGGACTGGTATTGGTAAGTGACAGTGTAAATCTTTCTGAAGGTATTTACAGATATTTTATTGATACTACTCAATTTTCAGGCATTAATGTAGGAACAGTCATAATAGATGAAGAAACCGGCGGTAGTATTCGAAAAGTCACCAATGTAGTCCATTCAGGGGATACAGTTGCGGCTGAAACAAATCAGGCAACTATGGAGGATTTATTTTTTGATACCTCTTTTAAATTATCCACTGAGATGGTTAAACCAAGTGTTGATTTGAAAAGTGCCACAATGGAAGAAATAGAAGAAGCCCTGACTGATGAAGAAGGATTTATTCATCCGGTTGAAATGGTAATCCATACGAAAACCGGTAAGAAGCTAAAAAGTGCTTTGGTTCCGCAAGAT
>CAZTAL010000028.1:0-11615 GCA_964611525.1 uncultured Prolixibacteraceae bacterium | reverse complement strand
CTGTCAGAGGTCAGCTCTGAAGGCCCCCGTATGGTCTCTTTTGAATATTCCCAGACAGTATAAAGCCGTGAAAAGTTAATCCCGAGTGCTATCACAGCCCCAATTATTAAAAATAAAGTAGATTTTAAAAAACCGGGAAGAATTTTTTCTCTGATAGAAAAAATTAACCTGACAATTCCATAAAGAACAGCCATTATAAGGCCGTAGTATGTAATTTGCTGATGATTTGCATTAAGTTCAAGGGCCAGGGCAACAGTAAACAACAAGGTTCCTGCCAGAGGTTTTTTGCGGTAAGCCAGAATAATACCTGCAATTACCGGTCCGAAATATCCTATAGCATAAGCTTTTGTATTGTGTCCGGCGCCAATTATAATTAAAAAATAGGAAGAAAAACCAAAAGCTATAGCGCCTATAACACTCAGCCATCTTTTTACTCCTATTGATAAAAGTAATATATAAAAGCCAAGCATGTACAGAATAATTATTGACGCTGGATGAAAAGCTTTTCTCAGGAAAAAATCGATATATCTTGTCAGGTCTCCTTTGTAATAAGTCGAGATCATAAAAGCCGGCATACCGCTGAACATTGCATTTGTCCATAAGGGTTCTTTACCTGTTTCCTCACGAAAATCCCTTATTTCTTTCGACATAGCTCTCCAGTGTTCTATATCGGACATTTGCACTTCTTTGCCTTCAATAAGGGGAAAGAGATATGCATAAGACAGCACAATAAACAGAAGAATTATTCCCAAATTGGATAAAATATTGCGGAAGCCGTTTATTTTTGTCATTGTTTTGAATATTTATTACAAAATAGTACTGAACAAAAATAAGTATTAAAATTTTTTTTTCACCATAAATGTGGATAATCATCCTCTAAAGCATATAAGGAGGTATATGGTTTTATTTAGGAGTTGCCATAGGATTTATTACTACTGTATTTCTGTTTTCCAATTAATTATCCACTAATACCATAGGTTTGTTCGGATTACTCGTATCATAGTCAGGCCTGCCTCTACTATTTTTTTCTTTAGGTATTATTTATTTTTCCCCAAAAACATTAAACACCAAAGTTTCATATTTCTGAAAACAGGAAATATGCCAATTTTTTGGGTTAACCGCATGGCAATTTTTTTTATACCGGGATTAACTGGTACTCGTAAAATTTCAGGCCATAAATATTGAATCATTCTTTTATAAACCACTGGGTTTTGTTTTCGCCGGTATTTTTTGGGAAGTCCATATAGTGTAAGAAGCAATTCTCTTGAATTAAACAGAGAAAACATTTCATACCCCATTAGGCGGTATTCCGTTTTAAATTTTGCCACCCAGTTTGCACAATTTTCTTCCCAGTAAAGCATATCCAGCACACGATACCCATTTGTTGCAAAATGTGTTTTATTATCCTCGTACCACTTTGTTAACCTTAGTAAAGCATAATCTAAAAAGGGATATTTTTCGATCCAGGCAATTTTTTCAGGAGACAAGTTGAATACCTCATCAAATTCAAGACGGGCTATTTCACTTACATTGCCGTTTAAAATCAGGTATTCGGGATATTTACTGTAAAACTCTCTTATTCTTTTATAAATGTATACTTTTGGGAACAGCACATGTTCTTTTGCATATTCATCAACTTCTTTATTTGATGAATCACGGGTAGTGATTGCATAAAATCTGAATTTAAATAGTTTAGAAAGCCTCTCAGGAATAATTTTATCGTATTTTGGATGGATACCTTTTTTAAAAAGAACATAAAAAATAGACTTATTCAGAATATCTCTTGAGGCAGCTAGTATAACCCTGCTATCCCATCCAGCAGTTAAAGGAATTAACAGCGGTTGGCGGTTTGCAGCTGCAGTAATGTAGCCTTTCAGCATCTCAGCACATTTCTGGCTGGCTTCTTCCAGTGTTGTTGTCTTTAAAGGTGATTCAGGGAAATAGCGTACTGTTTTCCCCTTGTTTAAGTCAAGATAATAATTGGGTTTTAACCGTTTCAGATTAGTAAAGTTGGTATCCTCACCTACAAATGATAATCGCTTTTGAAATGCCGTGGAAGAGTAAAACTCAATAGCTTCGGGCGATGTATCTTTATGCAACGGGGTTATTCTTTCAATTAACCTGTATCCGGAGGAAGCCACAACATCTCCTTTCGGGGTCCTGGTATAATATAGCTCGTATTGAGCAGCCGTATCAGTAAAAACCTTCGCTTCTCCCGTTTGCTTATTTCGATAAAAAACAAGATACTGTCCGCTGTATTTAAAAGTAGCTTTTAAAATATTGTCAAATGATTCATGATCTTTCAGCCAGCTTTCAATAATCTCACGGTTTCCCCACAAAGGATTTTCATAATCATATAAATTGCCTGCAACTAACACTTGTGCCATCGAATTTTCAACCTGTGTAAAAATTACTCCTTTATAATAATAAAATCGAAATGGCCCGAAATATAACTTTTTCCCTTCAGCTTTGTCCATAAGGATTTGCTTCGTAAACAAAAACTGGTTTGCTAACATTAATTCAATTTATTGTTGTAATACTGTTTTCATTATAAAGATAATTATTGTCAACAACTTTGACATATTTTATTGGAATTTTAAAAGCGGCTGTAAATTTGTTTGCGAAACAGATTAAAGATTATACTTTTAAGGGAAGACTTTATGTTTTAACATTACTTATAATAATGAAGACAAAAAATCCGGATATCCAAAGACTTTTCAAAACTGTCGTTGAAGGAGGATATTGTATTGGTTGCGGGGCTTGTGCTTCTATTGATAATTCTCCTGTAAAAATTAAATTTGATAGTTTTTTAAGGCTTCAGGCAACCTGTGATCCTAATATAGAAAAAAGTAAAATGGATATTTCCGTATTATCGGTATGCCCTTTTTCCAGTGAAAGTCTTAATGAAAATGAGATAGGAGAAAAACTGTTTAATTCAGGAAATTTAAGAGATGATAAATTAGGATATGTAAAAGCAACTTATGCAGGGTATGTAAACGAGGGAAAATTTCGTATTAATGGCAGTTCCGGCGGAATGGGAAGTTGGATATTAACTGAACTTTTCAGGCAGGGATTAATTGACGGAGTAGCACTTGTTTGTGCAGGAGAACCAACAAATGAAGATGCCAGGTTATTTAAATATCATATAGCAAGAACAATTGAAGAAATTAGTATTGGTGCTAAATCGCGTTATTATCCGGTTGAATTATCAGAGGTGGTAAAACAGATTAAAGCAATACCCGGAAGATATGCAATTGTTGGTCTTCCTTGTTTTACTAAGGCTATTTGGTTATTAATGCAAAATGATGATCTTCTTGCTGAACGTATTAAATTTTGTGTTGGATTAGTTTGTGGACATTTAAAAAGTGGACATTTTGCTAGTATGCTGGCCTGGCAGATTGGTATTAACCCGGCGAAATTGAAGAATATTGACTTTAGAACAAAATTAGAAGGTTATGATTCAAACCAATACGGTATTACTGCAACAGGTGACGTTAATGGAAAAACAGTTGTTCGCAAAAGCCCGCCACTTTCTCATTTATTTGGTTCAAATTGGGGATGGGGGCTTTTTAAATACAAAGCTTGTGATTATTGCGATGATGTAGTAGCTGAGACAGCCGATATAACTATTGGGGATGCCTGGCTTTCTAAATACATAGAAGATAGTAAAGGGACAAATATTGTTATTGTAAGAAATAGCACGATCCAGGAAATTATAAATAATGGTATAAATAATAATCAAATAATTCTGGAAAAGTTGTCCCTGCAGGAAGTGATTGATTCACAAAGCTCAGGTTTCCTGCATAGAAGGGAAGGATTAGCTTACAGACTTTATTTGGCGGAAGAAGAAAAGCAATGGCACCCGAAAAAAAGGGTAAAGGCCTCGAATAAATCAATTAGTGAAAAAATTAAAAAGCGGCAAAAATTACGTATTAAAATGATGGACCAAAGTCATATTGCTTTTCAGAAAGCCTTAAAGCAGAATTCTTTCCAAATATTTATAAACGAGTTGCACCCTTTGGTAGTTGCTTATCAAAAACTATACAGTTTGACACTTGTTGAGAAGATTAAGCAAACCATTAAAAAACGATTGAATTTATGAAAATAGGAATATTTACATTACCCCTGCATACTAATTATGGAGGAATATTACAAGCTTATGCTTTGCAGAAAGTGTTAAGGGATATGGGGCATGAAGCCTGGTTGATAAATCGGGAAAGAAATTTCAAACTGCCTCTTTCGAAAGCTCCTTTTGTTTATTTGAGAAGATTAATTAGAAAGTATTTACTGTTCAGAAAAGATGCGGTTATTTTTATTGAAAAGAAAAAAAGAAAAGAATATTCAGTAATTAGTGTTAATGTTCAAAAATTTATAAAGCAAAACATGCAGCCAATTATGGCAATTATGCATGTAAATGATATTCCGAAGAATTTCTTTGATGTTATTATTGTTGGAAGTGACCAAATTTGGCGGCCACGCTATAATAAACCTAAAATTGAAAATGCTTTTTTAGACTTTACAAAAAAATGGAATTTTGTAAAAAGAATTGCGTATGCAGCCTCTTTTGGCACCTCAAACTGGGAATACAGTAAATTACAAACGAACAAATGTAGAAAACTTATCCGGAAATTTGATGCAATTTCTGTAAGGGAGGCTTCAGGAATTAATTTATGTAAAGAACATTTTAATGTAGATGCACAATTAGTTTTGGATCCTGTTATGTTACTTGATGCTTTGGAATATGTTGAACTGGCGAAAAAAGAGAGAGGAGGAGTTGAAGGGGAATTATTTGTATATATTTTAGATAGTAATAAAGAAAAACATTCAGGCATTAATATAATGTCACAGACATTAAACTATAAAGCGTTTTATGCAAGTACTGATAATTCCAAAGCTAATCTTGATAAAAGAATTACAATACCTGTTGAAGAATGGTTAAAGTCGTTTTTTCTCGCAAAATTTATTGTTACAGATTCTTTTCATGCATGTATATTTTCAGTCCTATTAAATAAGCCATTTATTGTTTATGGCAATTTGGAAAGAGGATTATCCCGGATTCAGTCTTTATTAAAGCTTTTTGAATTGGAAGATAGATTAATCATAAACCTAAACGATTTAAGTTATAATAAGATTAACGCTACAATAGATTGGGAAAAAACAAATCGAATTCTGGAAGAATATAGGGAGAAATCGCTTCAATTTTTAAAAACAAATCTTGAATAATGAAAAATCCTAATATTTCTGTAATTGTTCCAATATATAATTCAGAAAAATTTATATCTAAGTGTGTTGATAGTTTTTTGGCTCAGACTTATTTTGATTTTGAATTATTGTTAATAAACGATGGAAGCACAGATAATTCAGGTAGAATATGCGATGAATATGCTTTAAAAGATAACAGGATAAGAATATTTCATAAGGAAAACGGAGGTGTAAGTTCTGCCAGAAATGTTGGTATTAAAAATGCAAAAGGGAAATGGATTTGGTTTGTTGATTCAGATGACTCGGTTCAATCACAAACATTAGATTCTCTTTCTCAATATTTTGAGGATAACATTGACTGCATAATGTTTGGTTTTAAAAAATTAAATGCTCAAAATCAAATTATTTATGAATATACCGGGGGAAGAAAAAATATTTTATTAAATAATGAGGAATCGATTAAGTGTTTGTATTCTTCTCTTTTTTATCCCTACCAAGGTTATATTTGGTCTAAACTTTTTAGAAAAGAATTAATTAGCAAGGAGTCGATTCTGTTTGATGAACAAATTTTTTTTAATGAGGATAGATTATTTTGTTTAAAATATTTTGCTGTAATGCAAAATAAAACTTTTTATACAACTACTCCTTACTATT
Source organism: uncultured Prolixibacteraceae bacterium (assembly GCA_964611525.1). GTDB lineage: Bacteria > Bacteroidota > Bacteroidia > Bacteroidales > Prolixibacteraceae > JAAYJR01. The sequence continues at coordinate 5,759 of CAZTAL010000028.1, read as the reverse complement.
ACTATTATGATAATGATAGTAGTGCTATGGCAAATCTGAAAAGACAATATAATTCTAAATTTATTACTGATTTAGATGCATTTATAAAAATGCAGAGTATTATAAAAGGAAAGAAAATATGTAACTTATATAAATATGCACGATGGGGAATAGTAAGGTCTGTTTTTAATAATTTGTTTCTTTTAAAAAAATATTCTATTGTTGATAGTGAAAAAGAAACAAAATTAATTTCATTATTAAAGAAAAATTTTAGAGTAAGGGATTTTCTGTTATTTATCAAAAGAAATGAGATTAAAATTTTATTATATATACTTTATTTTACTTTATTTGAAAAGTGTAAATTTTAGCCGGAATAACTATAAATTTTCACAGGAATTTACAATATCATCAATTTAATTTTTTTAATTTATCTAAATGCTAGGAAATTATAAATTAGTTTGTGTAACCCCTGCCGGTCGACGCAGATATATGCAACTTTTAATTCCGCAGGTATTATCTTCTGAAATTATTGACAGGTATGATATTTGGTTAAATACTACTGATCCTTATGATTTGGCTTTTCTTCACAAAGTGAGCGATATAAGCAATAAGGTTAGATTACTTGAACAACCGGATGGAAAAGTAGATGGGAATAACTCTATAAATGCGTTTTTTCGTCATGCAATTGATGAAGATACTGTTTATATTCGTCTGGACGATGATGTTATTTGGATTGAACCAGAATTTTTTGAAAAAATAATTAAATTCAGGATTGATAATCCTCAATATTTTATTGTTTCGCCTCTCGTTATTAATAATGCTGTTTGTTCTCACATTCTGCAGGCTGGGGGAAATTTAAATTATCCCGTATATATCAGGGCAAATGCGGGCGATAAAACAGGATGGAAGGATGCTAAATTTGCTTTGAAATTACACAAATGGTTTATTAATAAATTAAAAAACAATACTTATAAAGAACTGTATTGCGGGGGAAAGCCAATTGCTCTGAATCGTTTTTCAATAAATGCCATATGCTGGTTTGGCAGCACATTTAAACAATTTAACGGAACTGTCATAGAAACTGATGAAGAATTTTTAACTGTTACGAAACCCTTGGAAATCGAAGGAGTAAATTGTATTTATTGTGATACAATAGTATCTCATTTTGCTTTTTATACCCAGAGAAGATTTTTAGATAATACAGATATCCTAGAACAGTATTCAAAAGCAATTAAAAAAACATATTCAGAGAACAGTAATTTTCAGATATTTTTTGAAAAAATACAAGATATATTACAACAGATTAATAATTATCCCTTTTTTAAGCAAAAAATATTTTTAAACCGGAAAGAAATTAAAAGAAGGGTATTAAAAATTAAAATACCTGTATTAATACTAAAAACTCTGGGTGAAATAAATAGAAATCTGAAATTAGTAAAAAAAATAAGGAAGCAAAAAAAATTATGAAGAGTGTTACAGTTATTCAAATATAATAATGCTGAGATAGATAAGGTTGTTCCCTTAAGGTTATAGGGATTATCAGTAAAAATAATACGAACATTGACTTTTTTAACAAAAACTACACAATAGTAAATGTTAAAAAGTATATATGAGTGTGGAACGCGAACTGCCTTGTCTGCCTGAAACAATCAGGCAGATTTCCATGAGTTCTGAAATTTTTATTAATTTATTTACAGGTAATTATAAATTTTATCACGAATGAATAATTATTACGACTACTTAATTGTAGGGGCAGGTTTATTTGGTTCTGTTTTTTCCCATGAGATGAGCAAAAGAGGATATAAATGCCTGGTAATTGATAAAAGAAAACATATAGGCGGAAATATCTATACAGAAAGTATCGAAGGTATTAATATACATAAATATGGCCCTCATATTTTTCATACCAGCAATAAAGATGTCTGGAAATATGTGAATTCATTCGTCGAGTTTAATAATTTTATAAATTCACCTCTTGCTAATTATGAAGGTAAGTTATATAATCTTCCCTTTAACATGAATACCTTTTATCAACTATGGGGAGTAATAACTCCGGAACAGGCAGAGGCTAAAATTGAAGACCAAAGAAGCGAATTTGCCCATATAAAAAATCCTAAAAATCTTGAAGAACAAGCATTGGTGCTTGGCGGAAGAGATATCTATGAAAAGTTGATAAAGGGATACACCGAAAAGCAATGGGGAAGGCTGGCAAAAGAAATACCGGCTTTTATAATTAAAAGATTGCCTTTCCGTTTTACTTTTGATAATAATTATTATAATGATCCCTATCAGGGTATTCCTGAAGGAGGGTATAACAAGTTAGTGGAAAGCATGCTTTCAGGCATAGAAGTAAAATTAAAGATTGATTTTTTCGAACATAAAACAGATCTTTTACAAAAAGCAAAAAAAGTGTTATATACCGGTAAAATAGATCAGTTCTTTGATTATAAATACGGGAAACTCGAATACAGAAGTCTCCATTTTGAAAGTAAGTTATTAAACTGCAGGAATTTTCAGGGTAATGCAGTAATTAATTATACAGAAAAGGAAATTCCATATACTCGTATAATAGAACATAAACATTTTGAATTTGGCGAACAGGATAAAACATATATTACTTATGAATATCCTCATGAGTTCTCAAAGGACCATGAGCCATATTATCCGGTGAATGATGAACGTAATCAAAAAATGTATGAGATGTACAAAGAAGAAGCAGAAAATATTCCGTATGTTTTATTCGGCGGCAGACTGGCCGAATATAAATATTATGATATGCACAAGATAATTGAAAGGGCATTTGAGTACGTTAATCATGAAAGCACAAAAAATGAGTGAAAGAATTGCAGCAGTAGTTGTTACTTACAACCGGGAAAAATTACTTTTAGAATGTTTAGAGGCACTTAAGAACCAGTCCGAAGAATTGGATGCTGTTTATATTGTAGATAATAAGTCTGACAAGAATACACCAGAGTTGTTGCTCAACGAAGGATGGATAGACGAATTTCCCGATTTATCATTCAATGAAAATAAAATTCAGAGAAAAAAGATAAATTACAGCCAGTCTGGTACTTTTTTGGAAATTGTATATATCAGGAAAAAAGAAAATGATGGAGGAGCCGGTGGGTTTTATGAAGGGATAAAACGGGCATATGAGGGAGGTTATGAGCTGATCTGGATAATGGATGATGATGTTGTTCCCCGGCCGGATGCGTTACAGGAATTAATCTTTGCTTCCGGCAATGTGAAAAAATTCGGATTTTTATGTAGCCGGGTTGTTGGCAATAATGGGATATCAATGAATATACCGGAGATAGATTACAAGAAGGGTGAAAATTATTATCCGGTATGGGACGAATTATTAGATCATGGTCTTGTCAGGGTAAAATCAGCTACTTTCGTTTCAGTTCTCTTTCCATGCGAAATTATTAAACAGTCAGGCTATCCTATCCGTGAAATGTTTATATGGGGGGATGACGCGGAATATACTTTAAGGATTTCCGAAAAGTACCCTTGCTATCTTGTGGGTAGGAGTGTAGTTTGTCATAAAAGAGAAATCAGTAAACCACCAAGTATTAAAGTTGAAAAGAATAAAAGTAGGGTGAAAATGCAAAAGTATTATTTTCGAAATAGTATTTTTAATAATAGAAAGCATACATCTAAATTCCAATTAATTGTTTTTTTAATGGAATCATGCTATAAATTTTTTTTCCTGCTTTTGCATTTGAGGTTATATGCAGCATATATTGTGATAAAAGGCATTGTAAGTGGTATTTTTTTTAATCCGGAAATTCATTTTCCAGATGACTAATGGTGCTTTAAGTAAGCATTTTTATCCGACAGGAATATAATTTATATTACATTTCAAAATTTGATATATAAAATGGACAGTCCTATCCAAATGTGTGACACCTACGGCCAGTACCTCACTATGAAAAGTGAGATTGATGAGGCTATGCAGGATGTGATTAAATCGACCCGTTTTATTAAAAGCGGTAAGGTTCTTGATTTCGAGGTGCAGCTTTCGAGATATGTTGATGCTAATGTCATAGCTTGCGGAAACGGAACTGATGCTCTTCAACTTGCTTTTATGGCACTTGGTCTGAAACCGGGAGATGAAGTTATTACAACTCCTTTTTCATTTATTTCAACTGTGGAGGTTCTTGTTTTGTTGGGTTTAAGGCCTGTTTTTGTAGATGTTTTACCGGGTACTTTCAATATGGATGTTTCACAGGTGGAAGATGCCATCACTGAAAAGGCAAGAGCAATATTACCTGTACATTTATTCGGACAGTGTGCTGAACTTGAACCTCTTTTATCACTTTCCGAAAAGTATAACCTGTTTTTGGTGGAAGATGCATGTCAGTCGTTGGGTACGGAATATATCTTTACCAATGGTATAAAAAAGAAAGCAGGAACAATTGGCGACATAGGTTGCAATTCCTTTTTCCCTTCAAAAAATCTCGGGGCATTTGGTGATGGCGGCGCCGTTTTTACCAGTGATCAAAATCTTGCAACCTCCATACGTTCAATTGCAAATCACGGAATGAAACAAAAATATCATTATGAACGCGTTGGACTAAATTCACGGCTTGACAGCCTTCAGGCAGCAATTTTAAGTGTAAAACTAAAATATTTTGAGAAACATATTGAGGCACGACAAAAGGCCGCTGATTGGTATGATAAATATTTATATAATATCGAAGAAATCATCCTTCCCGAAAGAGTTAATTACAGCACTCATACTTTTCATCAATATACTTTAAAAACAAAAAGAAGAAATGAACTTCAAAATTTTTTAAGAGATAAAGGGATTCCATCGATGGTTTATTATCCACGGGCCATTCATTTACAGGAGGCTTACAGATTTCTGGGTTATAAGCAGGGTGATTTCCCTGTTAGTGAAGAGCTTACGGAAACTGTATTATCATTGCCCATGCATACTGAATTAACAGGACAACAGTTAGAATATATTACAAACGGGGTGAGGCAATTTTTTGCCTGAAAATATGAATTAAGGGTAAAGAGTTGGATAACAGGAAACCATCTTTGCTGAAATAAATGAGATAGAAGATGATTTAAATCGTCGATCATATAACTAAGATAAATTTTGTGCGAAATGAGAAATGTATTTATCCACGAAACTGCTGTTATTGATGAGGGAGCCCAGATTGGCCCCGGCACAAAAATATGGCATTTCAGCCATGTGATGAGCACAGCCCGTATTGGCAGGAACTGTAGTTTAGGACAAAATGTTTTTGTGGGAAATAATGCTACCCTGGGTAACAATGTTAAAGTTCAGAATAATGTTTCAATATATGAGGGGGTAGCCTGTGAAGATGATGTTTTTCTGGGTCCTTCCATGGTTTTTACTAATGTTATAAATCCCAGAAGCACTGTAAATCGGCACGATGAGTTTAAAAGGACACTTGTTAAGAAGGGTGCCACTATTGGTGCCAATGCTACAATATTATGCGGTATTATATTGGGTGAATACAGTTTTATAGGAGCAGGGGCAGTAGTTACAAAAGACGTAAAACCTTATGCTCTGATATCGGGTGTGCCCGGAAGGCAAAAAGGATGGATAAGCAAAGCAGGAATCGTATTAGGGGAAGACCTTGTATGCCCGGAGACAGGGGAGAAATATGTTCTGGAAAACGGATATTTAAAGCCGGCAGGAATCTAGTGTCATGTCACGTCTGAAATGACTTATAGGATGAAGTTATTTTGGATTTATACAAGGCAAAAAATATGCGCATAGCAGCGTTCTGTAAATATTT